>NZ_JACYNS010000078.1:0-12628 GCF_014839405.1 Frigoribacterium sp. CFBP 13605
GCGGCGGGTGCCGGGGCGAAGGGGTCGACGGCGTCGGCGGCCGCGTCGTCGCCGACGGGGCCGGCGGTGACCAGCTGGCCCCGCGCCTCCTCGGTGGCACGCTCGGCGGCCTCGAGGTCGCCGCCCTGTCGTTCGATCCAGATGTCGTTGAGGCGGGCCGTGAGGCGTTCGGCCAGGCGGCGTGAGTTCGAGAAGACGATGGTCGAGCGGTGCGCGGCGATCAGGTCGACGATGCCCTCTTCGACGTGGGGCCAGATGGAGCCCTGCGGCGCGGCGCCGGCGGCCGAGCCCTCGAGTGGGGCGGCGGTGCCGAGCTCGGTCATGTCGTCGACCGGGACGACGACCCGCAGGTCGAACTTCTTGTCGGCGCGGGGGTTGACGATGGTGACCGGTGCCGGGCCGGCGAGGAACCGCGCGACCTCTTCGGGCGGGCGGACGGTCGCGCTGAGCCCGATGCGCTGGGCGGGTTTCTCGAGCAGGGCGTCGAGGCGCTCGAGCGAGAGGGCCAGGTGGGCACCGCGCTTCGTCGAGGCGACGGCGTGGACCTCGTCGATGATGACCGTCTGCACGCCCTTGAGGGTCTCGCGCGCCTGCGACGTGAGCATGAGGTAGAGCGACTCGGGGGTCGTGATGAGGATGTCGGTCGGCGTGCGGGCGAGACGGCCGCGGTCGCTCGAGCTCGTGTCGCCGGAGCGCACGCCCACCGTGATGTCGGGAGCCTCGGTGCCCAGGCGTCTCGCGGTCTGGGTGATGCCCACGAGCGGTGAACGGAGGTTGCGTTCGACGTCGACGCCGAGCGCCTTGAGCGGCGAGATGTAGAGGACCCGGGTGCGGTGCAGCTTCTCGTCGGGCGGGGGTGACGAGGCCAACGAGTCGATCGACCAGAGGAACGACGCGAGCGTCTTGCCCGAACCGGTCGGCGCGATGACGAGGGCGTGGTCGCCCTGGCTGATGGCCGTCCAGGCGCCTTCTTGAGCCCGGGTCGGCGCGGCGAACGCCCCCCGGAACCACTCACGGGTCGCGGGGGAGAAGCGGTCGAGCACGTCGGTCATCGTTGCCATCCTGCTCTGCACCACCGACATTCCGCCGAGGGGCTCAGCTCAGCACGGTGGCCTCGCCTCGGCGTCCCGAGCGTGCCGCGAACGCGTCCAACGCCTCGAGGACATCGTCCGCGCGCCAGATGGTGCCCATCTTGTACTCGGCCTTCTCCTTCAGCACTCCCGATTCGACCAGCCGTCGGAGCAGGGGGTAGACGTTGCTCGGGGCGAGCGAGAGCCGGGAAGCGGCCGTCGTGGCGTCGAGGACGGGTTGGTGGACGAGCAGGTCGAGCAGGCGCCAGACCGACGAGTCGCTCCGCGCGGTGACGCGGGTCGACCAGGATGCCCGGACGTCGTGGAGCTCGTCGACGAGCGTCCGGGCGTTCGCGACTGCCCGGAGGGACGCCTCGGCCGTCAATCGCACGATGGGGTCGAGTTCACCTGCCCGGTACGCCGTCAAGGCTCGGTGGTAGGCATCGACGTCGGTCAGCAGGCCTGCCGAGACCGGCACCGTCACGGACCGCGTGACCCCCTTGGACCGCAGCATCGCCTGGGTGAGGGAGCGCCCCGTCCGACCGTTTCCGTCGGTGAACGGATGGATCGTCTCGAACTGGGCGTGCGTCACGGCCGCCTGGACGAGGACGGGCAGGTCGTCGCGTCGTGCGAATTCCAGGCAGTCGTCGAGGAGTCCGGGGACCCGCGCGCTGACCGGGGCGACGAACTCGGCACCGAGGGGGCTGGCACTGCTCCGACCGATCCAGACCTGCTCGTTCCGGAGGGCGCCCGGAGTGTGTCGTGGGTCCGCAGCCATCAGCGTGGCGTGCATCGTGAGGACGGACGCCCTGGTCAGTTCGTCCGCCAGGTCGATCGCGGCCGACATGGCGCGTGTGTTCGCCGCGATCAGGGTCGCGTTGCGCTTGCGTTCATCCCCGAGCTCGGCCGAGAACACGGATCGGGCGTTGGCGGTCAGGTTCTCGATGCGCGACGAGGCGAGGGCCTCGCTGCGGAGCAGCAGCGGGGCGAAGGCCGCCACTTCGCCGCCGAGGGTGGCATCGAAGCGAGTCAGTTCGAGAGAGGCGTCCTCGGCCAGAGCGCGGACCTCGGGCGACGGAGCGGGGTCGAGTGCGCCGATGAGGGGCGGCACCGCCGCGCGGAACACGGTCGACCCGAACGGCTCGGCACGGAATCCGGCCGTCGGGCGACCGGACGGCACCCATGCGACCTCTTCGTGGTCGAGCGGCGGCCAGGTGGCGGTCACGGCACCTCACAAGTCAGAATCCAAGCGCGTACTTTTATGACTTATCACCTCAAGTCATAATTCGCTGGCACGAGATTATGGTGTCTCCACCCGGTGTGCAACCTCGCCGACCGTGTCGGTCGCCCCGGCTACGGTGGGCGCATGCCGAACCTGCTCCACCTCGACTCGTCCGCCGACCTCACGACGAGCCGCTCCCGTGCGATCACCGCCGCGTTCGCCGACGCCTGGCGCGACCTCGGCGCCGACCACGCGGTCACCCGGCGCGACCTGCACGTCGACCCGCTGCCTCACCTGAGCGACAGCTCGTTGCACTGGCCGCCGCGGCTCCGGCAGCCGGGCGACGCCCCCGATCCCGCCCACGAGGCCCTGCAGCAGGCCCTGATCGCCGAGCTCGTCGCCGCCGACGTCGTCCTGATCGGTGCGCCGCTCTACAACTACTCGCTGCCCTCGACGCTCAAGGCCTGGGTCGACAACGTCCACCTGCCCGGCGTCACCGCGCCCTTCGACGGCGACGACCAGCAGCCGATGCTCGGACGACCCGCGGTCGTGGTGACCAGCCGCGGCGGCGCCTACGACGACGGCACGCCCACGGCCGGCTGGGACCACGCCACCCCGGTCCTCGAGATCGTCCTGGGGGCCACGCTCGGCATGCGCGTCGAGACGATCGCCACGAACCTCACGCTCAGCGACCGGCTGCCCATGCCCGAGGCCGCCCGCGAGCGAGCGACGCGCGAACTGCGAGAGGCGAAGGAGGCGGCGGTCGCCTCGGCTCGTCGCCTCGGGTGACCGTGTCGTCGCGTCGACGAGGCGGCCGTCGGGCCGGGGCCGCACGCCGCGTGAAGTCGGTCGTCGCGCGCGTGTTCGGCATGCTGGCCGCTGCTCTCGCGATCGTCGGGCTCGTCCGGCTCCTGCAGGGGCAGGCCGGGTTCGGGGCGGCGTTCCTCTTCGCGGCGTTCGTCTCGGTCGTCGTCGCCTACGCGCTGGTCCGCAGCGTGAACGCGTCGCGCCGCTGAGCCCTCGCAGTCTGGGCGGGTCGACGTGCGGCGTGGCTAGGCTCGACGGCATGCAGAGCCGCACCCTCGGAACCCGTTCACCCTTCCTCGCCGACCGTCCCGTCTCGGTCATCGGTCTCGGCACCTGGCAGCTCGGTGCCGACTGGGGCGACGTCAGCGAGAGCGACGCGCTCGACGTGCTGGGCGCCTCCGTCGAGTCCGGGGTGACCTTCTTCGACACCGCCGACGTGTACGGCGACGGGCGCAGCGAGCAGATCATCGGGCGCTTCCGTGCGTCGAACCCCGACGTGCCCCTCACTGTCGCGACGAAGATGGGCCGTCGGCTCGACCAGGTGCCGTCGAACTACGTCCGCGACAACTTCGTGGCCTGGACCGACCGTTCGCGTCGCAACCTCGGCGTCGACACGCTCGACCTGGTGCAGCTGCACTGCCCGCCCACCCCCGTCTTCGAGAGCGATGCGGTCTACGACGCCCTCGACGAGCTGGTCGAGAACGGTGCGATCCGTGCCTACGGCGTCAGCGTCGAGGAGACCGCCCAGGCCCTCACCGCCATCGCCCGACCGAACCTCGCGACCGTGCAGATCATCTTCAACGCGTTCCGTCTCAAGCCCCTCGACGAGGTGCTGCCGACCGCACGACGGGCCGGCGTCGGCATCATCGCGCGCGTCCCCCTCGCCAGCGGACTGCTGTCGGGCAAGTACACGACCGAGACGACGTTCGCCGAGAACGACCACCGCACGTACAACCGCCACGGCGAGGCCTTCGACCAGGGCGAGACCTTCAGCGGTGTCGACTTCGAGCAGGGCGTCGCCGCCGCGCAGGAGTTCGCCGCGGCCGTGCCCGACGGCGTCACCGTGCCGCAGGCCGCCCTCGCGTGGATCGTCGAGCAGCCGGGCGTCAGCACGGTCATCCCCGGAGCGCGCAACGTCGCGCAGGCCACGGCGAACGCCGCGGCCGGCAGCGTCGGCGAGCTCGACGACGGGCTCGACAGCGAGGTCGTCCGCATCTACGACCTGTACTTCCGCGAGGCCGTCCACCCCCGCTGGTAGACCGGGTGCCGGCGGGCCGGCCCGGGGTCAGCGCCCGCGCGGTGCCGACACGAGTCGGCCCAGCAGTGCGACGCCCGACCCGATGAGCAGCCCGCCGACGACGTCGGACGTCCAGTGCGCCCCCACGTGGAGGCGCGACCACGAGACCGCACCGGCCAGCGGCAACAAGGCTGCCGCGGCTCCCGGCGACTCGATCGCGACGCCCGTCACGAAGCCGGCGGCACAGGCCGCGTGGCCGGACGGGAAAGACGCGGACAGCGGCTGGCTGCGCAGACGTCGCTCGATCGGGACGTCGTCGATCAGGGGCCGGTTGCCGCCGAAGATGCGCTTGCCGACGATGTTCGCCATGGCGCTGGCGAAACCGAGCGACAGGGTGCCCCGCACCGCGGCACGACGCTGGCCGACGAGGGCGAGTCCTGCGGCGACCGCGGCCCACAAGAGTCCGTGGTCGGCGAAGTGGCTGAGGCGGCTGAGGTTGCGGTCGACGACCGGCACTCCTCGGACCGAGTTGATGCGTTTCGCGGCCCGTCGGT
This sequence comes from Frigoribacterium sp. CFBP 13605, assembly GCF_014839405.1. Lineage (NCBI taxonomy): Bacteria > Bacillati > Actinomycetota > Actinomycetes > Micrococcales > Microbacteriaceae > Frigoribacterium > Frigoribacterium sp. CFBP 13605. The sequence continues at coordinate 4,891 of NZ_JACYNS010000078.1, forward strand.
CGGCGCGCAGCACCCAGGCGGGCAGGACCTGACGGGGAGTCTCGGAAGGCAGTGGCAGCAGGGGCACGCGACCACCGTATCTTTCCCCGGGGGTGGTGCCGCGCCTCCTCGGTTACTGTCGTCGCTCCGCGCCGTCGACGTCACCCCCGACCGGGGTACAAGCTGGGCCGGCGCGCCCACTCCGCCGCGTACACCGGGGGCATGGCAGACAACATGTACACCCCGCAGAACCCCGTCACCCAGTACCCCCAGCCTCCGTTCGAGCACCAGCAGCAGAGCGCTCCCGGCGACGTCCACGCCATGAAGCCCGAGCCCGACCACGGCGAGACCAGCTACGTCGGCAGCGGTCGCCTCGCCGGCCGCAAGGCCCTCGTCACCGGTGCCGACAGCGGCATCGGCCGCGCGACGGCCATCGCCTTCGCCCGCGAGGGTGCCGACGTCGCGCTGAGCTACCTCGCCGAGGAGCAGTCCCAGGCCGAGGAGGTCGCCGCACTCGTCCGCGAGGCCGGTCGTACCGCCGTGCTGTTGCCCGGCGACCTGCAGGTCGAGCAGACCAACGTCGACGTCGTCGAGAAGACGGTCGCCGAGCTCGGTGGCCTCGACATCCTGGCGATCATCGCCGGCGTCATGCCGACCGTCAGCAGCATCGACGACTTCGAGACCGAGACGCTCGACCACGTCCTCAAGGCCAACATCTACCCGCTGTTCTGGTTGACCAAGGCCGCCTCGACGCACCTGAAGCCAGGGGCCTCGATCATCACGACCTCGTCGATCCAGGGCTTCCAGCCCTCGCCCGACCTCGCCGAGTACGCCGTGTCGAAGGCCGGCATCGCGAACTGGACCCGCGCCATGGCCCAGCAGCTGGCCGAACGCGGCATCCGCGTCAACGGCGTCGCGCCCGGCCCCGTCTGGACGCCGCTGCAGCCCGCCTTCGTGCCGAACGAGAAGATCGAGAGCTTCGGCTCGGAGGCCGCCTACGGCCGCCCGGGCCAGGCCGTCGAGCTCGCCCCGTCGTTCGTCTTCCTGGCGAGCCAGGAGTCGAGCTACATCAGCGGCGAGACCATCGCCGTGACGGGTGGCACGCCGATCCACTGATCACCCTCCGCCCTCGAGGACGCCGTCGAGTGGACGGGGCCCCGCGACGCCACGCGGTGCCCCGTCCGCTGGGCGGCGTCCTCGCGCGCGAGGCGGGCGAGGTGGGCGAGATGGTCGAGGTGACCCCCCAATTCGGACCGGCGGGCGTGGGTCTACCCAGTCCGCACCGGCGGGCGTGGTCCACACGGCCCGCACCTGCGGGGCAGGTCCGACAGGCCCGCACCGCCTGGCCCGAGCCGGGCTGGGCCCGGCTCAGGGGTGCCGCACGCCCTCGCCCGCGATCACGGCCCGGTACCCCTCGCGGAAGGTCGGGTACTCGAAGGTGAATCCCGTGCCGCGTAGTCGTGCGTTCGACAACCGCTTGTCGCCGCCCGCCTGACGACCCCGAGGAGGCGCGCTCGGCGGCACGGGCGACCCCAGTTCGTCGGCCACGAACGCCAGCACGTCGTCGAGCCTCGACGGCTCGTCGTCGACCCCCACGTACAGGACGTCGGTCGGCGCCGAGGTGGTGGTGAGGTGCACGATCGCGGCCGCCGCGTCGTCACGGTGGATGCGGTTCGTGTGGGGGGAGCTGCCGGCCGGCTCGGCCAGTCGCGCGTCACCGTCGCGCACCTGGGTGATGAGCTGCTCCCGGCCCGGGCCGTAGATGCCGCCGAGGCGCAGGACGATGCCGTCGGGACGACGCGCGTGCAGCAGGGCCTCGGCCTCGAGGATGACCTCGGCCGTGGGGGAGGCGCCGGTCGCCGGCGTGGTCTCGTCGACGACGCTGCCGTCGTCGACGTCGTACACGGCGGTCGACGAGACGAACAGCACCCGGGCGTCGGCGGCCCCCGCCTCGTCGAGTGCGTCGAGGACGTTCCGCAGGCCGTCGACGTAGGACGCCCGGTAGGTGTCGACGTCGCGGGATCCGGCCGACAAGGCGACGACGACGATGTCGGTGTCGGCGGGCAGCGTGGGCCGGGTGGTGCCGAGGTCGACCGACACTGCGTCGATCGCTGCGGGCAGCTTCTCGGCCGAGCGACGAAGTCCGAGGACGTGGTGCCCGAGGGCGGCGAAGCGCAGGGCCGCCTCGGTGCCGAGGTCGCCGCAGCCGGCGAGGACGACGGTCATCGGCTCGCCTCGTCACGCGAGGGCGTCGACTCGGACGCGAAGCGGTCGGTCGCCGAGATGAGCGCGTCGAGGATGCCCGGCTCGTCGAAGGCGTGGCCGGCGTCGTCGACCAGGACGAACTCGGCGTCGGGCAGGGCGGCGTGCAGGTCGAAGGCCGTCGTCGCCGGTGTGCACAGGTCGTAGCGGCCCTGCACGATGACCGTCGGGATGTGCGAGACGAGGTGTGCGTCGCGGATCAGCTGGCCCTCGTCGAGGAAGCCGCGATGGACGAAGTAGTGGTTCTCGATGCGGGCGAAGGCCAGCGCGAACGCCGGGTCGGAGTACCGCTCGACCAGGTCGGGGCGGGGCAGCAGGGTGATCGCCGAGGCCTCCCACGACGACCAGGCCACGGCGGCGGGCCCATGGACGGCGGGGTCGGGATCGGCGAGGAGTCGCGCATAGGCCTCGATCAGCCCGCCGGGGCGTCGTTCGTCGAGGGGCACCGGGGCGAGGTAGCCCTGCCACCGGTCGGGCAGGACGTTCGACGCCGCGCCCTCGTAGAACCAGTCGAGCTCGCTCTGTCGCAGGGTGAAGATGCCGCGCAGCACGAGCTCGGTGACGCGGTCGGGGTGGGTCTCGGCGTAGGCGAGAGCGAGGGTCGAGCCCCACGAGCCGCCGAACACCTGCCAGCGGTCGATGCCCAGGTGCTCGCGCAGGGTCTCGAGATCGGCCATGAGGTGGCGGGTCGTGTTCGTCGAGAGGTCGGTGCCGAACGTGCCGGCGTGGGGCGTGCTGCGACCCGCCCCGCGTTGGTCGAGCAGCACGATGCGGTACCGGTCAGGGTCGAACAGGCGGCGGTGCGCGGGTGACGACCCGCTGCCGGGCCCGCCGTGCAGGAAGACCACCGGCTTGCCGTCGGGGTCGCCGCATTCTTCCCACCAGACCTGCTGGCCGTCGCCGACGTCGAGCAGGCCGGAGTCGTGGGGTTCGATCTCGGGGTAGAGCTGGCGCATGCGGACGAGCGTAGCCGGGGGAGCCGACACCGGCAGGGGAGGCGCGGCGCCTGGGGGCGACGACCCGCGCCTCCTCGTCCGGGGAGGAGCCGTCGTCCGACGGACGGTCGCGGATGGGCTCAGAGGCGGGCGACGGTCAGGTCGTCCTCGACGCCGTCGAACCAGCGATCGAGCACGGCCCGGAACTCGGGTTCGGTCGGGTCGGCCCGTGCGAACAGGGTCATCGACGAGCGCAGCTTGAGGGCGTCGATCCCGCCCATCAGCTCGCCGGCGCTCGCGGCGTCCGCCCGGGCCGCGACGCCCGCCGCCTCGCGCAGGCGCGGGCCGAGCAGGGGGTGGGCGAGGTAGGCCCGCGCCTCGTCGAGCGATCGGATCGCGTAGGTGCGGTCCATGCCGCTGCGGCCGAGGCCGGCGATCTGCGGGAAGACGAACCACATCCAGTGTGAGGTCTTCCGCCCGCGGCGCAGCTCGGCCAGGGCCTGGTCGTGGGTGCCGCCGGCGTCCTGCGCGTCGACGTACCGTCCGAGGTCGAAGGGATCGCTCATCGCCCCGTTCTACGCGCCGCGGGTCGAGCCGTCTCCCCCCTGGCGCGGAGGCCGAGGACGGCGCTACCCTGGTCGGCTGCCCTGCCGGGCGGCGGACCACGTCCCCGCCAAGACCCCGGAGCCCCCGTGACCGACATCGTGATCGACGAGATCGTCGTGCCCGACACCCTCGAGCCCCGTTCCGACGCCGATGCCGGCCACGACGCCGACGCCCACCGCGCCGACCGCGCCGCCGCCTACGTCGAGGCCATCGGCCTCGAGAACGCCGTCCAGGCCGAGGTGCTCGGCTTCGGCGACCTCGACTTCGGCCCGGCCGAACAGCTGCCGCAGTGGCACGACCGGTTCACGCCGCGGCGGTTGTTCGTGGTGCGGTCCGGTGGTCGCATCGTCGGACAGGCCACCTACGAGACGCTCGCCGACCCGACCGTCACGACCTGCTGGCTCTGGGTCGCCGTCGCCCCCGAGCACCGCCGCCGGGGGCTCGGCACGGCCCTGCTCGACCACGTCGAGGCCGTCGCCCGCGCGGCGGACAGGACCGACGCGATCTCCTTCGTCGCGTCCGGCCAGGGCTCGCGCCCCGACCCGGGCGACCGCCTCGAGGCCTCGACCGGTCACGGATGGGTGCCCCGCGCCTCCTCGGAGGTCCGGTTCGCGCTCTCGCGCGGCTACGCGCTCGGCCAGGTCGAGCGCATCAGCCGCCTGCCCCTGCCAGTCGACGAGGAGGCGCTGGCCGCGATCCGCTCCGAGGCGCTCGCCGCGGCGGGGGACGAGTACCGCGTCCACACCTGGTCCGGCCCCACGCCTCCGCGCTGGCGGTCCGACGTCGCGGCGATGGCGACCGCGTTGAGCACCGACGCACCGATGGGCGACGTGCCGGAGCCCGAGGACGTCTGGACCGTCGATCGCCTGGTCGAGGCCGAGCAGCGACGCGCCGCGAGCGGGCGGGCCTCGCTGACCGCGGCGGCCGAGCACGTGCCGACCGGCCGACTCGTCGCGTGCTCCGACCTCGCGGTGCCCGACGACGCGTCGCGGCCCGCGATGCAGCAGATGACCCTCGTGCGGCGTGAGCACCGCGGGCACCGGCTGGGCTGGCTCGTCAAGGTCGCCAACCTGGACCGACTCGTCGTCGAGAAGCCGGGACGCCCGTCCGTGCTGACCTTCAACGCCGAGGAGAACCGGCCCATGCTCGCGGTCAACGAGGCCGTCGGGTTCGTGCCGATCGGCGTCGAGGGAGTGTGGCACCGGCTGCTGTGAGGCGGGAGGCGGGAGGCGGGAGGCGGGAGGCGGGCCTGCAGGTCGGTCGTGCCCGAGACGGGTCAGGCGACGAAGTCGGCGCTGACCTCGGCGGTGACCTCGATGTCGTCCGGGTGCAGGTCGAACGTCACGGGGCCGCCCGACGAGAACGTCGCGACGGCACGGGCCAGGCCGAACGGGCTGCCCCCACCGGGAGCGCCGGGCCGCAACCCCGGCTCGAAGACCGACTGCAGCGTCGGCCGACCGAGCCCGAGCGCCTCGGCGTAGTCGCCGGCCCGGGTGACCGCGTCGGCGATCGCGGCGACCCGCACGGCCTTCTCGACCTCGGGCCGACGGTCGTGGCTGAGCGACCACTCGATCCATTCGACGGTGACGCCCGGCTCGACGGCGACCTCGCCCACCCACGACGCCAACGCGTCGAAGTCGCTGAACCGCACGTCGACGGCGGCCCGGGTGCGGAACCGCACCACCGAGGAGGCGCGGGTCGCGTCGGCCCCGTCGCCCCGGTCGGCCGTCGCCTCGGTCTCGACCGCGACCGTGACGCTCTGTGCGCTCCACCAGGTGGCGGCCTCCTGGCGGCGCCAGGCCGTGGCCTGTTCCGTGAGGCGGGAGTGCACCGCCGCGGTGTCGCGGACGACCGCCTCGCGGTCGTCGCCGTCGAAGCCCACGGTGAGGTGGACGACGCCGCGCTCGGCACGGTGGCGGTGGGTGGCGGAACCGGACACCGAGAGCGTCGCCATCGCGCGCCTCCTTCGTTCGTCGGGTGGTGCGGGGCCGGGTGGGGCCCGGTGGTCAGTCGGCGGAGGCGGCCTCGTCGGCCACCACGGAGGCACCGCCGTCGCCCACCGGCGCGGCGGTGACGCGACCGATGAACGCGTTGAGGTCGTCGAGTTCTTCTTGCGAGATGCCGTGGGCCAGCCCGGGGTAGACGGTCTGCTCGGCGTCGGCGTGCGTCTCGAGCCAGGCGGACGTGCGCTCGACGGCGTCGGCGGGGATGACCTGGTCGACGTCACCGCGACCGTAGAAGACGGCGGGGCGGGCGGCAGTGACGGCGTCGTCGCGTGCGGCCGCGCGCTCGAGCGTGGCGTCGTCGCCCGCGGCGGGGACCACGAACCCGGCGAGCACGGCCGCGAACGCGAACCGCTCGGGCGCGTGACGGAGCAGCTGCAGCGAGAGCGACCCGCCCTGCGAGAACCCGAGCAGGCTGACGAACGGATGGTGCGCCCCGAGCGAGTCGAGCCAGGCGAGCACGGCCTCGGCCGCGTCGTCGACGGCGCCCGGATCGGGTGCGCCGGGAGTCGACAGCGGGTACCAGGAGAACCCGTCGCCGTGGGGCAGCGGTGCCCGCAGCGACGCGACCACGAACTGCTGCGGCAGGTAGGGGGCGAGCGCGATCAGGTCGCCCTCGTGCGAGCCCACGCCGTGCAGCAACACGAGCAGGGGACGCCCGTCACGCTCGGCCTCGACGGCGGACCACTGGACGAGGGACGGGTCGATCTGCACCATGGGCCGAGCCTAGCGACGGGTGCCGACATCGGGGCCGGTGCTGTTCGCCCGTAGCGTCACGTCACGCGATCGGGCCCCCGAGCCGGTAAGAATGGCCCATGAGCTCCGTGCGGACACCCGACCCCGACCCCAATCCCGGCTGGCTCTCGGAGGACGAGCTCTTCCAGGCGCGTCAGCACCTGCCGATCCTCTACGTCGAGGCCGTGCCCGTGCGGACCGACGGCCTCGGGGTCGTGACCGAGGTCGGGGTGCTGCTCCGCGCCTCCGACGAGGGGTCGATCTCGCGCATGCTCGTGTCGGGCCGGGTGATGTACGGCGAGAGCCTGCGCACCGCGCTGTTCCGCCACCTCGAGAAAGACCTGGGGCCGATGGCCTTCCCCCAGCTGCCGCCGTCTCCGGTGCCGTTCCAGGTCGCCGAGTACTTCCCGCTGCCCGGTTCGTCGGTCTACACCGACCCGCGTCAGCACGCGGTGTCGCTGGCCTACGTGGTGCCCGTCACGGGCACGTGCGACCCGCGGCAGGACGCCCTCGAGCTCACCTGGCTGACGCCGCACCAGGCCGCCTCCGACGAGGTCGCCGCCGAGATGGAGGGCGGGCGCGGCACCCTGCTGCGCAGCGCCCTCGCCTCCGTCGGCGCCCTGCACTAGCGGCGCTCGCAACACCCCCGATGCGGCGTGACACCCTCGGATCTCGGGGTGTCTCGTCGGTTCGGGGGTGTCGCCTGACACCTCTCCACAGGCGAGGAGGCGCGGGCCGCGTCCCTGACGGCGCTCGGCCAGGCTGGACCGATGCGCGACACGTCAGGCCTGCTCATCCGTCGTTCCCGGCTCGTCGACGACGGCGTGGATGCCTCCTCCATCGAGCGGGACGCGCGACGTGGCCTCGCGGTGAGGCTCGCCGCCGGCGTGTACGTCCGGACGGACGACTGGCGGTCGCTCGGCCCGGCGTCGCAGCACACCGCCCGCGTGCACGCGGTGCTGCCCCGGCTCGGACCGGACGCCGTCGTCGCCCACGAGTCCGCCCTCGCCATTCGGGGGTTTCCGCTGCTGGGCGAGTGGCCTCGAAGGGTGCACGTCGTGGCACGTCAGCGCGCTCGTGACAAGGTGACCGGGTCCGTCCACCAGCACGCGGCGCCCCTCGGCGACGGCGAGATCGACACGGTCGACGTCGTCCGTCGGGTGCGTGGCGCGCTCGACGCCGAACTGCCCCTGCTGTTCACCCTGCGGACCGAGCCCG
>NZ_JACYNS010000079.1:0-12587 GCF_014839405.1 Frigoribacterium sp. CFBP 13605
CGCCGACGCCGCCGTCGGGGGAGGCGCGGGTCCGGCCGGCGGCGACGCCGTCGGCGACGAGCCTCCCGCGACCTGAGCGTCGGCGGCGGGGCGCTCGTAGACTCGCGGCATGCCCTCCATCGTCCACACCTTCGACTGGCCGGATCGGGTCGTCGTCGGGACCATCGGCCGTCCCGGCTCCCGCGCGTTCTACCTCCAGGCCCGTGACGGGTCGCGGGTCACGAGCGTCGGCCTCGAGAAGATGCAGTCGGCCGCCCTCGCCGAGAAGATCGACGAGATCCTCGACCAGGTGATGGCCGCCGACGGCAACCCGGTCAGCGTGCCCACCGGCATCCCGGTCGAGCTCGTCGACAACGAGCCCCTCGACCAGCCCGTCGAGCCCGAGTTCCGGGCCGGGGCGCTCAGCCTCGGCTGGGACCCGTCCACCGCCCAGGTCGTCATCGAGGCGTTCCCGCTGGTCGAGGTGGCGGACGACGCCGACGTCGACGAGGCCGAGCTCGAGCCGGACGAGGTCCTGGTCGTCCGCATCCCCGTCGGCACGGCGAGGGCGTTCGCGGCTCGGACCCTCGAGATCGTCGGGGCCGGTCGACCGCTCTGCCCCTTCTGTGGGCAGCCGATCGACCCCGAGGGCCACGTCTGCGTCCTGTCCGGCGACCTCTGATGTCCTCGGCGTCGGCCGAGGACGCTCCCCCCGAGGCGTCCGCCACCGTTCCGCCGGACGACGTCGACCTCGAGCTCACCGGTCGCATCCGCACGGCGTCGAACGCGTCGTTCCTGGCCCGCCTCGGCGACGTGTCGGTCATCTACAAGCCCGTCGCCGGCGAACGGCCGCTCTGGGACTTTCCCGACGGTCGCCTCGCCGATCGTGAGGTCGCGGCCTACCTCGTCTCCGAGGCCCTGGGTTGGGACGTCGTCCCGCGCACCTGGCTGCGCGACGGCCCGCTCGGCGAGGGCATGGTCCAGCTCTGGCAGGACGTCGACCCGGAGCAGGACGCCGTCGACCTCGTCCCGGTCGACGACCTGCCCGACGACGGGTGGCGCCTCGTGCTGGAGGGCGAGGGCGACGACGGGCCGGTCGCCCTGATCCACGAGGACACCGATGCCCTCCGCCGCATGGCCGTCTTCGACGTCGTGGTCAACAACGCCGACCGCAAGGGTGCCCACGTGCTCGCCCTGCCCGACGGACGACGGCACGGCGTGGACCACGGACTCACCTTCCACGCCGAGCACAAACTGCGCACCGTGCTCTGGGGCTGGATCGGCGATCCGCTCACCACCGACGAACTCGCCGGGGTCGAGCGCGTCCGGGCCGGTCTGTCCGGTGGCCTGGGGACGGCCCTCGCGCCGCTCGTGACGTCGGACGAACTCGAGGCGCTCGACGACCGCTGCGCCCGCCTGCTCGCGTCCTCCGTCTTCCCCGAGCCGCACGGCCCTATGCCGGCGGTTCCGTGGCCCGTGTTCTGACGTACGACCCGACGACGGCCGCTCCGAGGTCGTCCAGGTCGGGGGCGGTCACCGTGCCGTCGACCCGCCGCGCCATCCCGTCGACGAAGCGGGCGAGCCCCGGGTCGTCGCCGAGCCGGAAGAACGTCGTGCGCGCGCCCAGGCGGCGGGCCACGTCGAGTTGCTCCACGGCGCGCAGGATCGTCACGGGGTGCGGCGGGTAGTCGAAGAAGACCTCGCCGCCGGGCTCGAGGTGGGAGGTCGGCTCACCGTCGGTGACGATCAGCAGCACGGGCTGCGCGGTCGGGTGCTTGCGGAAGTGCCGGTTCGCCAGCAGAAGGGCGTGGTGGAGGTTCGTCCCCTTGTCCCACTTCGCGTCGAGGGCGACGAGCTGCTCGATCGGCATGACCTCGGAGTGCCGGCCGAACCCGATGAGCTGCAGGTCGTCGCCGCGGAAGCGCGACGTGATCAGGGTGTGCAGGGCGAGGGCCGTGCGCTTCATCGGCACCCAGCGGTCCTCCATCGCCATCGAGAACGACGTGTCGACGAGCAGGGCGACGCAGGCCTGCGTCCGGGCGTCGGTCTCGTGCACCTCGACGTCGCCGATCTCGATCCGCACCCCGCCGTCGGTCCGGCCGCCCCCGGCGGCGGTCCGCGTGATCGCGTTCGTGATCGTCCGGGTGACGTCCCAAGGCTCGGTGTCGCCGAACGCCCATTCGCGACTCGCGCCGGAGCGGTCGCCGAGGCCTCCCGCGGACCGCAACTCGCGCCTCCCCGCTCGTCCCGACATCTTCGCCGCGACGTCGCGCAGCAGGTCCTTGCCGAGCTGCCTCATGGCCCGGGGCGTCAGGGCCAGCGTGCCGTCGGCCCGACGGCGGAGGGCACCCGAGTCACGGAGGGCCTTCTCGAGCCGCCGCAGGGCCGCGGCGTCGACGGCGGCCTGCTCGCCCAGTTGCCGGCGCAGGGCGTCGAGGTCGACGTCGTCGAGCGACGATCCGTGCGACTGCTGGGCGAGCTGTTCCGCGAGCGAGTCGAGGTCCGCGAGGTCCTGGAAGACCCCCGTGCCGTCCCCGAGCCCGAGGCCCTGTTCGCCGTCCATGCCCTCGGAGCCGCTCCAGTCCTGCCCCGGTCTCAGGGCACGCAGGGTGCCGTCGAGCCGTTCGAGGGACTGCATCAGGTCGGGGGAGCCGAAGGCCTGCTGGGCCAGGGCGTCCAGCTCGGCCCGTTGCTCGGCCGTCATCGAGTTGCGGAGACGCTGGGCGGCGGCCGCACGAGCGGCCAGGGCGTCGATCAACGCGTCGACGTCGCCCGGTTGCTCGGGGAACGACGCCCCGTGCTTCGCCATGAAGTCGTCGAACTGCTCCGGGGTGTCGTCACCACGGGCGTGGGCGGCGAGCAGGTCGTCGAGGTCGCGCAGCATCTCGGCCACGGCCTCGCGGTCGGCGTCCGAGGCGTTCTCGAGGGCGGTCTTCATCCCCGCGAAGCGCTGGTCGAGCATCTCGCGACCGAGCAGGTCCTTGATCTCGTCGTAGGCGTCCTGGGCCTCCCGGCTCTGCCACCGGTACTCCGTCAGCTCGGCGACGGCGCCGGCCGGGGACGGCGGAAGGCTGTCGAGCTGGAGCTCGGCGAGCGCGCGGTCGCCGTCGTCGAGGTCGACGTCCCGGGCGAGCTGGGCGCGCTCGGCCCGCAGGGCCCGGTCGAGGAGTTCACGGACCTCGTGGAGCGTGCCGTCGAGGTGGTGGTCGCGGGTCAGGGCCCGCCGACGTTCCGCGACCCGGCGGGCGAGGTCGTCGAGACCGGTCTGGTCGCGACCACCGCGCCGGAGGAACTCGCGGAGCGCCGCCTCGGCGCTCGTGCCCGCCATGACGTCCCGTCCGACGGCGTCGAGTGCTTCGGAGAGATCGGCAGGAGGCGCGAGCGGGTCGGGCCCGTCGGCGTACCTCTGGTAGCGCGCGGCCCGGTGCAGGCGACGGTTCGCCCTAGCCACGTCGCACCTCAGAACCCGTAGGCCGCTTCACCGTCGCCGCTCTCCTTGCTCACGCGTCGGGCCAGGAAGAGGCCCTCGAGCGCCAACTCGACGGCGCCGGCCCGACCGCCGTCGGTCGTCGCGCCGAGCCGTTCGGCGACGCGGTCGTAGAGGTCGTCCTCGCCGAGCGAGGGCAGACCGGCCAGGAACTCCCGGGCGGTGACCTGCTCACCGGTGGTCACCATGACGCCCGACTCGAGGGCGTCGACGAGCCCGTCGAAGTCGAGCCCGCGGAAGTGGGCACGGACGGTCTCGGCGGTGGACGTCCGCAGCAGGTGCTCGAGGACCTCCTCGGCACGGTCCTCTTCTCCGGACTCGAACTCGATCTTGCCGCCGAGCACGTCGACGGCCGTCTCGAGGTCGATCGGTCGTGCCACGGCCTCGTCCTCGCCCTGTCGGGTCGCGCGGTGCAGGGCGGCGGCCGCGATGGTCTCGGCTCCGGCGATCGCGAAGCGGGCGCTGACGCCGCTGCGCTGGTCCACCGAGGGGGACTCGCGGAGCGCGCGCGTGAAGCGCGCCAGGATCTCGACGAGGTGGTCCGGCACCTCGGCGACGAGGTCGGCCTCCTGACGGACGACCGCGACCTCGTCGGCGAGCTCGGCCGGGTAGTGCGTCCGGATCTCGGCACCGAAGCGGTCCTTGAGGGGCGTGATGATCCTCCCGCGGTTGGTGTAGTCCTCGGGGTTGGCGCTGGCCACGACGAGCACGTCGAGCGGGAGGCGGAGGACGTAACCGCGGATCTGGATGTCGCGCTCCTCCATCACGTTGAGCATCGCCACCTGGATGCGCTCGGCGAGGTCGGGCAACTCGTTGACCGCGACGATGCCGCGGTGGCCCCGGGGGATGAGCCCGAAGTGGATCGTCTCGGGATCGCCGAGGCTGCGTCCCTCGGCCACCCGCATCGGATCGACGTCGCCGATCAGGTCGGCGACGCTCGTGTCGGGCGTCGCCAGCTTCTCGACGTAGCGCTCGTCGCGTCCCCGCCAGGCGACGGGCAGGTCGTCGCCGAGCTCGGCGGCGCGACGGCGACTCTCGCTCGTGATCGGCTCGAACGGGTGCTCGCCCAGCTCGGACCCCTCGATCACGGGGGACCACTCGTCGAGCAGACCGGCGAGCGTCCTGAGCAGGCGGGTCTTGCCCTGACCGCGCTCTCCCAGCAGGACGATGTCGTGGCCCGCGATCAAGGCCCGTTCCAGCTGCGGGATGACCGTGGACCGGAAGCCGTGGAGTCCCGGCCAGGGATCACGTCCCTCGCGCAGGGCGTCGAGCAGGTTGTCTCGGATCTCGGTGCGGAGGGGCTTGGGGACGTGCCCCGAGCGCCTGAGTTCGCCGACGGTTCTCGCGGAGGGAGGCATCACCCCGGTGACGCTACGCTCCCGACCCGGACCTGGCGAGGGGCGCCTCCTGCGAGCTTGCCGAGACGTCACGATTCGACGACATCCGTCGCGCGACGGTGGTCGCCTCTCGTCGGAGCCGGTTGACTGGCCGACATGGCTGCCGACGACGACGCCCTCCGGACACCCGACCTCACGACCCCCGTCTCGACGAAGAGATGGCGCGTCATCGGCCCCGGGCTGGTGGTCGCGGCCACCGGCATCGGGGCGGGAGACCTCGTCGCCACCCTCGTCGCGGGCTCCCGCTTCGGCTACGCCCTCGCCTGGACCGTGGTCGTGGGCGTCGTCGTAAAGATCGCCCTCGTCGAGGGCGCCGGGCGCTGGTCGCTGGCCACGGGGCGGTCGATCTTCGAGGGGTGGCGATCGCTCGGGCGCTGGACGAGCGTGTACTTCGGCGTCTACGTCGTCGTCTGGGGCTTCGTCTACGGGGCCGCCGCGATGAGCTCGACCGCGCTGCCGTTGCAGGCGCTCTTCCCGGGGGTCGACCTCAAGGTGTTCGCGATCGGCGCCGGCGTGCTCGGCGGCGTCATGGTGTGGTTCGGCAAGTACTCGTTCTTCGAGAAGGTCATCGCCTTCTTCGTCGGCCTCATGTTCGTCACGGTGGTCGGCTCGGCGATCGTCACCCTGCCGAACCTCGGCGAACTCGCGGCCGGTCTCGTGCCGACCATCCCCGAGAACGGGCTGGTCGTCGCGCTCAGCGTCACCGGCGGGGTCGGCGGCACCATCACGCTCGCCGCCTACGGCTACTGGTTGCGCGAGAAGGGCTGGCACAGTCCGGGCTGGATGAAGGTCATGCGACTCGACAACGGCGTCGCCTACGTCGTGAGCGGCGTCTTCGTCCTCGCGATGCTCGTGGTCGGGGCCGAGCTCCTGTACTCCGGCGGCATCGCGTTGGCCGACGGCGAAGGGGGGCTGGTCCAGCTCGCGGCCGTCCTCGGCGAGCGCTACGGCACCTTCATGACCTGGTTCTTCCTGGTCGGGTTCTTCGCGACCTCGTTCTCGTCGATCCTCGGCGTGTGGAACGGCGTGTCCCTCATGTTCGCCGACTTCGTGGGCACCCTTCGCGGTCTCGACGCGGACGACCCCCGACGCCGCATCGGCGGCCTCTACTACCGGGTCTTCGTCGTCTGGCTCACGGTTCCTCCGATGGCGATCCTCTTCCTGGACCGGCCGATCGGCTTGATCGTGCTCTACGGGGTGCTCGGGGCGCTCTTCATGCCGTTCCTCGCGATCACCCTGCTCTGGCTGCTGAACTCGTCACGCACGCCGGCCGAGTGGCGCAGCCGGTGGGTGAGCAACTCGCTCATGGGGATCTGCGCCGTGCTCTTCGTCGTGCTGGGTGCGCAGCAGCTCGCGACCGAGGTCGGCAAGCTGTTCGCCTGACCCGCGCGTCGGCAACTCCTGGTCCCTGCGGCGGCACGTGCCGCCCGCGGGGCGGTCAGGCCGGTCTCGCGCCGGGAGGCAGGAATTGCCGACGTCACGGGTCAGGCGCACGCGGGCCCGTGGCGGACGGTGGCGCGGGGCGGTCAGTGGCCTGCGGCGCGGGCGGCGGCCTCGACGCGGTCGTGGTGTCGTCGCCATCCGTCGGCATCGCGGTCCGGCACGTTCGGGTCGGCGGGGCCGTTGCCGAGGCCGCCGTCGATCAACTCGCGGACGACGTCGGCGTGGCCGGCGTGCCGGGCGGTCTCGACGGTCAGGTGCACGAGGATCTGGTGCAGCGTGACGGCACGGCGGTCGGGTCCCCACCAGGGGACGTCACCGGGCGCGTCGAGCGGCAACGCCCGGACGGTCTCGTCGGCGTGGGCGTTCGACCGCCGCAGGAGGTCGACGACGAAGCCGCGGCTCTCGTCCGGAGTCGCCCACAGGTCGGCCTCGGGTTCGCTCTCGTCGGTCAACCACGGCGTCTCGATGCCGCTCGGTCGTCCGAAGACGTCGCCGAGGTAGCCGAGCTGCACGGTGGCGACGTGCTTGACCAGCCCGAGCAGGTTGGTGCCGCTCGGCACCAGCGGGCGACGGACGTCGTACTCCGACAGTCCGTCGAGCTTGCGCACCAGGTCGTCGCGCGAACGGGTCAGGTACCGGCTGAGGTGTTCCTTCTGGTCCATGCCGACACTCTGCCCCTCAGGGCGTCGACCGTCCACCGGCCGACCACCCCTGGCCGGGCCGCCCGGAGACGGCGGACCTACTGAACCGCCGCCGTGAGGCGCGCGACGTTGTCGAGCACCTGCAGGGGAGCGGGCCTCGTCAGCCAGCTCGCCAGGGTGATCTCGTGCGACTTCGCGCGGTAGTCCGCCTCGACCTCGCGGACCTGGTCGACGAAGCCCGCTCCGCGCACCATGAGCGACACCTCGAAGTTGAGGCTGAACGACCGCATGTCCATGTTGCTCGAGCCGATCACCGCGACGTCGTCGTCCACCGTGAAGTGCTTCGAGTGCAGGACGATCGGCTTCTCGTAGAGGAAGATCCGCACCCCGGCCCGCAGCAGCGTCTCGTAGTACGAGCGTTGCGCGTGGTAGACGAGGAACTGGTCTGCGACCTCGCAGGCGAAGAGTTGCACGTCGACCCCGCGCTCCGCCGCGGTGGTGATGGCGTAGAGCATCGACTCGTCGGGCACGAAGTAGGGGCTCGCGATGATGAGGCGTTCCTGCGCGCCGTAGACCAGGGCGTTGAACAACCGGAGGTTGTTCTCCCCGTCGAACCCGGGGCCGCTCGGCACGACCTGGCACTCGTAGGCGTCGTCGCCCCCGCGTCGTTCGACGGGCGGCTCGGCCCCGGCGTCCGTGGGCAACTCGTCCGTCTCGCTGTACCAGTCGGTGATGAAGAGTGCGTTGAGGCCGATGGCGGCGGGACCGTCGAGCCGCACCATGAGGTCCTTCCACTGCAGGCCGCGTCGGATGTTGCCGCGCTTGTTGTAGCTGGGGTCGGTCATGTTCTGAGAGCCGGTGAACGCCACGTCGCCGTCGACGACGACGATCTTGCGGTGGTTGCGCAGGTCAGGTCGGCGCCACATGCCCTTCGTGGGGTGGAACGGCAGCATCTCCTCGAAACGGATGCCGGAATCGCGGAGCCAGGTGCGCGTCACCCGGCCCTGGGGGTTGCGGATCGTGGCCCAGTGGTCGTAGAGCACCCGCACCTTGACGCCACGGTCGTGGGCACGCTTGAGCGCGTCGAAGAAGAGGAAGGTCGATTCGTCGCGCGTGAAGATGTAGAACTCGACGTGCACGTATCGTTCGGCCGCGTCGACGGCCCCGGTCATGGCCGCGATCGATCCGGCGTAGTCCGGCAGCAGCCGCGTCGTGTTGCCGGGGATGAGGGGCATGGCACCGAGCGTGCGGTTCAGCTGGACCACCGTCCCGAACCACGGCGGCTGGGTGTCGGTCGGCACGCGGTTGTCGAGACCCTGCGTGTTCTCGAGGATGAGCGAGTTGATCTCGCGCTGTTTGTCCCGCCGGTCCTTCGGCAGCTTGGTGCTGCCGAGGAGACCGTAGAGGACGCTGCCCGGGATGGGGGCGACGAAGATCGCCAACAGCCACGCCATGGCCGAACTCGGTCGCCGGTTGCGCGGCACGACCGCCACCGACACGATCCTGATGAGGATGTCGACCACCAGGATCACGGTGGGGAACGCCTTGAGGAGCTTGCGCCAGGTCATCCGCCGATCATCGCAGGTCGACGGCGGACGGGGCCGCCCCCGTTCGTGTCGCGGATTCGACCCCGGCCCCGCAGGTCAGCGACCGCTGCCCGCCAGGCTGGCCGACTCGCCCTCGGGTGCGGTCGCGAGGTAGCAGGTGACCTCGCGGTCGCCGGTGGCCCAGGTGTCCTCGGTCGGCGTGAACCAGCCGTAGTCGAGGGCCGAGTCCTCCCAGGCGGACCCGACGTAGTCGTCGAAGACCTCGAAGCACGCGTCGTCGCCGAGCTGCCCGACCTCGTCGTCGCCGGGGAACGCCTCGTCGTCCAGGACCGGTTCGGCGAACACCTCGAAGTGGTGCACCTCGCCGCAGGCGGTCACGTCGACGAACGTCTGGTACTCGTCGTCGATCCCCTCCGTCATGTCGAAGCAGTCCCCGGTGGTGAGCTCGCTCACGAGCTCGGAACCGGTCTCGATCACGCCTCCCTCGCCCCCGTTCGCCTGGTAGAGGGCGAAGCAGATCCCGCCGAAGGCGAGGACGCCCACCGCACCCAGCACGCCGAGGAGCACGCCCCGCCGTCGCCTCGGTGCCGGGGCACCCGCGACGGCACCGGACGCGAACGCCTGCGGTGCGGGCCAGGCCGTGCCCAGACGGGACGCGGGCGGGACCAGGGCGGCCCACCGTCGCACCATGGCCGAGGCCGCGTCGAGCACCACGGACGTCTCCTCGCCCACCCCGACGCCGAGGGGGTCCCGGCGCCGCTGCTCGAGGGGCGTGGGCCCCGAGGCGTCGATGCGCAGGGGCACCGCGAACCAGTGCGATCCGTCGTGCCCCAGGTCGACGAACTCGGTGGCGCCGAGCCGGACGCGCAGCATCTCGGGGTGGCCGGCTCCCGGGACCCCGACGGCGCCGGCGGGGTAGTCGCTCGGCAGGACGCGCATCTCGAGCGGACCGAACCGCTGCACGAGTCCTTCGGCCACGACGGACACGGGGGTCGCGTCCGAGGCCCCCTCGGTCGTCGTCCGGTCGTCTGGTCGGTCCACGAGTTCCCCCTGCTACTGCGCGAGCCGCGTCCCGTGGCGGCCGTCGAGGGATGTTACCGGCACGCGGCCCGGCCACAGCAGCCCCCGTCGGCGGGCCAGGGGACGGGCGTGCCACGGGGCGTGAGCCGGGGGCGCGGCCGCACTGCGCCTCCTATGCTCGGGGGATGTCGTCCGGTCAGCCGAGTCCGTCCCGCGTCGACGTCGACCTGGTCGTGGTCGGCGGCGGCGCCATGGGCCTCGCGACGGCCTGGCAGGCCGCGACGCGCGGACACGAGGTCGTGCTCGTCGAGCGCTTCGAGCAGGGGCACCACCGGGGTGCCTCCCACGGCGCGACCCGGAACCTCAACGTCGCCTACGACGACGCCGACTACGTCGCCCTCGTGCAGGAGGCGCGGCGGCGGTGGGACGCGCTGGCCGACGAGACCGGCACCCCGCTGCTCGACCTCGTCGGGGTGGTCAACCACGGTCGCCCGGCGATGCTCCGTCGGATGCGGGCCCTGCACGTCGACGCGGGCGTCCCCAGCGAACTGGTCGACGCCGCCGAGGCGGGGGAGCGGTGGAGGGGCATCCGCTTCGAGACCGAGGTGCTGCACGTGCCGGGCAGCGGTCGCATCCGGGCCGCCGAGGCCCTGACGGTCCTCGCCCGGGCGGCCGAGGCCCACGGGGCGCGACTGCGCTGGTCGACGCCGGTCACGGGCCTGCACGTCGAGGGGCCGCAGCGCGTCCGGGTCGTCACGGCCGACGACGAGATCGTCGCCCGGCGGGTCGTGGTGACGGCGGGCGCCTGGACCGAGGACGTCGTCGGGGGCCTCGTCCGCCTCCCTCGCCTCACCGTGACCCAGGAGCAACCGGCGCACTTCGCCGTGACCGACGCCGAGGCCGTGTGGCCGAGCGTCAACCACCGTCCCGACCCCGACCGACCCGGCGAGTCGTGGTGGCCGGGCGTCGTCTACGGCATGCTCACGCCGGGCGAGGGCGTCAAGGCGGGCTGGCACGGAGCCGGACCCGTCGTGCACCCCGACCGCCGGTCGTTCGAACCCGACCCCGGGCAGCTCGAGCAGCTGCGGCGGTACGCCCGCGAGTGGTTGCCCGGCGTCGACGCCGAGACCGCCGACCCGATCAGCTGCACGTACACGACCACCGACGACGAGGACTTCGTGCTCGACCGGGTCGGCCCCGTCGTGGTGGGGGCGGGGTTCTCCGGGCACGGCTTCAAGTTCACGCCTCTCGTGGGGTCGATCCTCGTCGACCTCGTCGAGGGCGGCGACGCCCCCGCGCGGTTCCGGCGGCTGGGCCGGCCGTGAGCCCGCGGAGCGCGACGACCAGGGGCACCGTGGCGGGCCTGCCCTTCGTGCGCCGGGGGCACGGCGTCCCGACGATCCTGCTGCCCGGGGTCGGCCCGGGTCGCCACCACCCCTCGACCTGGGACCGGACCCTGCTGCGGCTCGAGACGGCGCCGCTCGTCCGGCGGCTCGACCTGTGGACGCTCGGTCGTCGCCGCGGGTTGCCCGAGGGCACGACGATGGAGGACCTCGCCGACGACGTGGCCCGGGCCGCGGCCGAGATCGCGGACGGCCCGATCGACGTGGTCGGCACCTCGACGGGCGGCAGCATCGCGCTCCGACTGGCCGTCGACCACCCCGAGCTCGTCCGTCGACTGGTCCTCGTGTCCTCCGCCCACCGGCTGGGGGAGGCCGGGCGCGAGGCCCAGCGGCGCACGGCCGAGCGCCTCCGGGCCGGTGACGCGAGAGGTGCCTCGGCCGCGATGCTCGGTCAGACGACCACCGGCGTCCCGTCCTCGAACGCCCTGCGGCGCCTCGGACGGGTGGCACACCACTTCGTCGTCGGCGACCGACACGACGACCTGGTCGTGACGCTGGACGCCGAGGACTCGTTCGACGTGGGCGACCGCCTGGGCGAGGTCACGGCCCCGACGCTCGTCGTGGCCGGTGGAGCCGACGGTTTCTACCCCCTCGACCTGGTGGCGCGGACCGTCGCCGGCCTGCCGGACGCGACGCTCGCCGTGCACCCCCGCTCGGGCCACCTCGGCCTGGGCTCGCGAGGAGTGTCCCGCGAGGTGCTCGCCCACCTGACCCGCGCCTCCTGACGCTCGGGGCCTCGCGGACGCCCGGGGGTCGGCCGGGGGTCGGCCGGGGCACCCCGGACGACGAATGTGCCGGTCGGACCGGCGAGTCCGCCCGTCGCGGGGCCGTTCGTCACCTACCATCCGAGCATGGCCGACAACGTGCAGACCGCGAGCGTCGGGGGCATCGCACCCCTCGACGACGACGTCACGTTCCACCGGCGCCGTGTGACGTTCGTCGCACCCCTCGACGACACCGTCCCCGAGCCCTCCGCTCGCCCGGACCAGCAGGAGCACCACCCCGTGAACCAGACCCTCGCCCCCGAGACCTCCGAGACTGACGAGACTGACGAGGCCCCCGTCGACCGGCTCGACGACACGACCGAGCACCGTCAGGCCGAGACGCGTCAGGCCGAGACGCGCCACACCGAGGCCCGCCCCGTCGACTCCGCCACTCCCGTGGTGCCCCGTCCCGTCTCGATCCCCTCGCACCGCGCCGACGTCGTCCTCGACGACGTCGTGCCCACGGACGCCTTCGAGGCCCGCCCTGCGAGCGTGGCCCGCCACTCGGTCGACACCTCGGCGATCACCCTGCCGGTGCTCGCCGTGTCGGTGCCCGACGATCTGCCCCAGCCACCGGAGCGCATGACGCTCGACGACGAGGTGCTCGCCCGCCTGGTCGAGAAGCGCCTCGAGGACACCGCGACCATCGACCTGATGGCCGTCGTCCAGGCCCAGCTGGCCCTGCGTGAGGTCGAGGCCGCGCGCTTCGCCTCCTGGGAGGACGAGATCACCCGCGTCGGCACGGACGAGGCGGCGCGCGCCCTAGAGGCCACGCGCCTCCGGTTCACCGGGGTCCTGCCCGTCGTGACGCCCGGGGCGATCCGTCAGGCCAGGCCCGTCGTCGAGGCGGGCCACGCGCCGGACGCCGACCGTGACGCGCGCCCGGCCGCCGCCACCCCGACCTCG
>NZ_JACYNS010000080.1:0-12070 GCF_014839405.1 Frigoribacterium sp. CFBP 13605
CGCCGCGGCCTCGCCGACCGGCGCCGATGACGCGGCCGGCGGCGCCGAGGCCGGAGGCGGTGCCGGCGCCGGTGCCTCGTCCGCCGAAACACCCGCAGGAGGCGCGGCGTACGACGCGTTCGTCCGCTCGCGTCCCGACGTGGTCGAGCGCACGGCGATCGAACAAGTGGTCGACGCCCTCCGCGCCACGGGTGGTCGTGCCCACGTCCTGCACCTCTCGTCCGCGACGGCGCTCGACACCATCCGCGCCGCCAAGGCCGAGGGCCTGCGGCTCACGGTCGAGACCTGCCCGCACTATCTCACCTTCGACGCCGAGCACATCGGTGACGGCGCGACGCAGTTCAAGTGCTGCCCGCCGATCCGTGGCGAGGCCAACCGAGAGCTGCTCTGGCAGGCGCTCGTCGACGGCACGATCGACGTCGTCGCGAGCGACCACTCCCCCTCGACCCGCGAGCTCAAGTTCGCCGGCGGCCCCGACGCCGCGCACGGCGACTTCGACGTGGCGTGGGGCGGCATCTCGGGTCTCGAGTTGAGCTTCCGTGCCGTGTGGACCGGGGCCCGGCAGCGCGGCATCCCGCTCGAGGCCGTCGTCGGCTGGATGTCCCGGGGCACGGCGGCCCTCGTCGGCCTGCCCACGAAGGGGCGGATCGCCGTCGGCGCCGACGCCGACCTCGTCGCGTTCGCCCCCGAGACACCCGTGACGATCGACGTCGACGACCTCTCGCACCGCAACCCCGTGACCGCGTACGACGACGCACGCCTGTTCGGCGAGGTCGCGGCGACGTGGGTGGGGGGCCGGCTGGCGGGGCCGAGCGCGCCTCCTGCGCGGTTGCTCGTCCGTCCCGACACCGGGGTCGCCTCGTGAGGGGCGGCCCCAGCGCCTTCGCCGAGGTCGCGGCGTGAGTCCGACGAAGGCGGCGGCTCCCGTCGAGGTCGCACCGGGCGTGCACTTCGTCGAGGGTCCCGCGTCGAACTGGACGATCCTCGCGGGCGACGGCACCCTGACGCTGGTCGACGCCGGCTACCCGGCCGACCTCGAGCTGGTGGAGTCGTCGCTCCGGGCCGTGGCGTCGGCGACGGGCGCCGGTGACGCCCGGCTCACGTCGGTGCTCGTGACGCACGGGCACAGCGACCACATCGGCACCGTCTCGGCCCTGCGTCGGCGGCACGGCTTCGAGGTCTTCGCGGCGCACGCCGAGGTGCCGAACGTGACCCGCGAGCAGCTGCACCAGGTCACCGTCGGCGACGTCCTGCCGCACCTGTACAAGCCGCGGTTCGCCCGCTGGGTGCTGCACGCGGTGCGCGCCGGAGGCCTGGGCGACGTGGCCGTGACCGACGTCGTGCCGCTCGACCTCGGGGCGTCGCGCACGTTCAGCGGTCACCGTGTCGTGCCGACGGCCGCGGTCGGTCACACCCCCGGGCACACCGTCTTCGCGCTACCCGACGACGACGTCCTGATCACGGGCGACGCCCTTGTCACCGGCCACCCGACCTCACGGCTCGACGGCGTGCAGATGCTGCACCCGATCTTCCACTCCGACCTCGCCGAGGCGGGCCGCACCTACGGGCGGCTGGTCGACCGAGGGGCACGGGTGGTGCTGCCGGGTCACGGGCCGGTGCTGCGCCGCTGACGACACAGCACGGGGCCGTCCGGCTCGTGCCGGCCGCCGGCCCCGGTCATGGCGACGCGCGCGATCCCGGTCAGCAGAGCCGGCTGAGGTCCGCGACCCGATCTGCGAGGGCGGACGGACCGCCGAGCAGCACGACCTCGTCGGGTTGCTGGAAGTCCACGGCATGGTACGTCGCGCTGGGCATGCACGCGGCGCGCGACGTGAAGAGGGGTTGGCGCAGGTACCCCGCAGCGGCAGCACCGGCCAGGGCGTCGGGGAAGTTCTCCCCGTTCGCCACGAAGACGCTCGTCTCGGTGAAGTGGTCGACGCCGTAGGGCAGTCCCCAGTGCGTCGAGAAAGCGGTCGACCCTGTCCAGTGCGAGGTCTCGTAGCGGTCGCCACCCGACAGCCTCTCCACTTCATGGGCCGTGCCGTCGACGGGCGCGACGCGTCTCAGGTCGTCGACGATGCCCTGGCTCATGACCGCGGGACCGCCGACCGGATACAGGTAGCCCGGATCGACGGCGGCGATGAGGTCTCGGGTCGGCTCGTCGAGTGACGGTGCTTCTCCGGGTACGAGGATGAGTGGCATGTCGTGGGCGCCGGCAGCGGCCGAGGCCGCGAGGGCGTCGGGGAACGATCGACCCGTGGCGACGAAGAGCGCTCCGTCGTCGAAGCTGACGTCGTAGCCGGTGTGGTCGGCGGGGTCGTAGAGGGAGATGACGTCTCGCGGCCTCCCGACGGCCGGCGCCTGCCAGGTGTCGTCCACGAACGCGTCGATCGAGATGGCGCGCGACGTGGCGAAGCGGTCCGCTCCGAACACACGGTCGACGGTGGCGCCGGGAACGACGCGCTCGACCTGGTCGACGACCCGGGGCGAGAGCGACGTCTCGCCACCGACCACGACGACGCGTTCGGGGTCGAGCCGCGCGATCTCGGCGAGGACG
Source organism: Frigoribacterium sp. CFBP 13605 (assembly GCF_014839405.1). NCBI lineage: Bacteria > Bacillati > Actinomycetota > Actinomycetes > Micrococcales > Microbacteriaceae > Frigoribacterium > Frigoribacterium sp. CFBP 13605. Next base: position 2,558 of record NZ_JACYNS010000080.1, read on the forward strand.
ACCGCCGGCACCTCAGTCGTGTCGGACAAGAGCAACGGCCCGCCGAGGTGTGCGGCCGCGGGGGCGGCACTCAGGGCGTCCGCGAAACCGCGTCCCGAGGCGAGGTAGACGACCCGCGCCTCCCGGGTCCTGTCGATCGCAGGCCCGACGGGCTCGACGGGCGTCTCGTCGTCCGAGAAGACGCTCTGACTGATGCGGACGGCCGTCGAGAAACGGTCGTCGCCGGCGACACGGACGACGACCGCGTCGCTTTCCGCAGCCCGGGCGGATACGGGGATCGACGTGCAGAACACGGCGGTCAGCGCCGCCGTGGCCACCAATGCCCCGATCGTCCGCCGCGTCGTCACGATCTCGTTCATCTCGTCGCCTCTCGTCACCCCCACCGCTCGAGCCGAGACCGGTGTTTCCGTCCGACAACATAGCGCCCGGGCGAACCCGCGAGGCACCGAGCAGGCCGCCCCGCCGCCCGGCCGCCCGGCGTGCCACCCACCCGGCCCAGGCCACTCTGGACGCGAGCCGAGGTCGTGAGGTCAGCCCCGTGAGCTGACGTCAGGCTCATTCGAGCTCGGACAGCTCGGCGTACAGCTCGGTGATCTCGGCGACGCGGCTGCGGCCACCCTCGGGCCGGCCGGCGCGCACGGTCTCGGTCAGCACCGCCCCGGCCAGCAGGGCGGCCAGGCTCATCGCGCTCGCGTAGCTGTCGAACGGGGCAGGGGTCTCGACCGGGCAGTCGAGCCTCACCGTCACGTCGACGCCACGCAGCGACGGATCGGCCACGAGCACCACGGGCACGCCGCGCGCAGCCAGGGACGACAGCACGCCGGCGAACCCGGCCGGCCGACGACGGAACCCCACCAGGACGACGACGTCGCGCGCCCCGAGCCCGACCAGCTCTTCGCCGATGGACTGGCCCGGCTGCGGCGCCACGCGCACGTCGTCCCGCGCCTGGACCAGCTGCTGCCGCAGGTGGAGCGCCACCGGGTAGCTGTTGCGGAACCCGGCCACAACGACCCGCTCGGCCCCGGCGACCAACGCCGCGGCACGCTCGAGTCGGCCGTCGGAGAGCCCCGAGAGCATCACGTCGAGGTTGTGACGTTCGGCCTCGGCGTGCTCGGCGAGCCCACCGGAGGCGCGGGTCGGCCCGACCGGGACGCCACGGCTGCGCGACGCCCTCGCCTGGTCGCGCACCTCTTGCGCGTCGGTGAAGCCGAGCCGCCGGAACAGCCGCGACACCGTCGCCTTCGAGACGCCGCTCTGCTCGGCGATCTCGGTGGCGGTGTAGACGGCGAGATCGTCCAGGTGGTCGAGGATGAAGTCGGCCGCTCGCTGTTCCTGCGGCGAGAGGCGGCCGTAGCCCGAGTCGATGCGGTCACGGATGCCCGCCCCCTCGACCGGGCCCGCGCCTCCTTCACCCTCGGCCGCGTCCGCGCCGGCGGCAGCGGTGGCAGCGGCGACATCGCCGTGCGTGTCGTCGCCGTGAGCACCGTCTCCGCGGCGGCCGCTCACGCGGACGCCCGCGCCGCGACCGGGTGCGCCGCGGCGACCGCGTGCACGGCGGCCTCGAAGGCGTCGAGCGCGACGGCCACGTCGTCGATCGTGACGATCTCGTCGGGGTGGTGGCTGATGCCGCCGTTGCCGCAGCGGACGAAGAGCATGGCCCACTCGGTCAGCTCGGCGACGGCCATGGCGTCGTGCCCGGCCTTCGAGAACAGCACCATCGGGTCGGCGTCGCCGGTGGCGGCGATGCCCTCGCGGACGAACCCCCGGAGGCGCGGTGAGGCCACGACGGCCGGCGCACGGTGGGTCTCGTCCACCGCGAGGGTCAGCCCTCGACGCTCGCCGACCTCGGCCGCGACGGCCTGGATGCCGGCCCAGACCTCGTCGCGTCGGTCGTCGTGTTCGCCGCGGAGGTCGAGGCTGAACTCGACGAGACCGGGGATGACGTTGACGCCGCCGGGGAACGCCTGCAGGCGACCCACCGTGGCGATGCAGTCGGCCTCTCGGGCCAGTCGCTCGACCGCGAGGACGATCTCGCTGGCCCCGGCGAGCGCGTCGTGCCGACGGCGGAACGGGACGCCCCCCGCGTGACCGGCGACCCCGGTCAGCGTCAGCTCGAAACGTCGTGCCCCGGCGATCGACGAGACGACGGCGAGCGCCCGGTCGGCCTCCTCGAGGTAGGGGCCCTGCTCGATGTGGGTCTCGAGGTAGCCGATCACGTCGGCCGGTTCGTAGGCGGCGTCGCCGACCCGGTCCGGGTCGAGGCCGAACGCCACGAAGGCCTCGTGCAGCGTCGTGCCGGACGCGTCGGCCAGGGACCACCACTCGGGCAGCCAGGTGCCGGCGACTGCACGGGAACCGAGCAGGGCGGTGCCGAAACGGGTGCCCTCTTCGTCGCCGAAGGCGAGGACCTCGATCGCGAACGGCAGACGGGTGCCGGACGCTTCGAGCCGCGCGACGAGGGCGATGCCGAGCAGCACGCCGAGGATGCCGTCGTAGCGGCCGGCGTCGGGCACCGTGTCGAGGTGCGAGCCGAGCAGCAGGGCGGGCAGGCCGGGCTCGGTGCCCTCGTAGCGGCCGCGCTGGTTGCCGGCCGCGTCCTGCCAGGTGGTCATGCCGGCCCGTCGCATCCACTCGCCGGCCATCGCGTTCACCCGGGCGTGCTCGGGCGAGAGGTACACGCGCTCGATGCCGGTGGGGCTGCTCGAGACCGCGGCCAGGGCGTCGCAGCGTTCGAGGACGAGGCGGGCCTCGTCGCTCACGCCGCGCCTCCTGCCCGGTCGGCGTCGAGGTAGACGTCGCACGCGGCCCCGACGCCGCCCCCGCTCGTGATCGGTGCGCCCTCGCGGCGGAGCACGGCCTCGAGCGCGGCGAGCGTCGTGAGCACGGTGTCGCGACGGGCGTTGTAGCCCATCGTGCCGATGCGCCAGACCTTGCCGTGCAGCGGGCCGAACGAGGTGCCGATCTCGATGCCGAAGTCGGTGAGCAGGGCACCGCGCACCCGGTCGCCGTCGACCCCGTCGGGGATGACCACGGCGACCACGTTGTTCATCTTGTGCGCGAGGTCGCCGAACGTCTCGAGGCCGAGCCCCTGCACCCCGGCGAGCATCGCGCGGCCGTGCAGCTCGTGTCGTGCCACCACGACGTCGACGCCCTCGTCGACGACGAGGCGGGCGCACTCGCGGGCACCCCAGAGCATGGTGGTCGCCTCGGTGTGGTGGTTGAGGCGCTGAGGACCCCAGTAGTCGAAGATCATCGCGAGGTCGAAGTAGTTCGACGCGATGCGTCGGCTGCTGGTCGTGTCGCCGTCGGTGCGGATGCCCGCCTCGATCGACGTGCGGGCCCGGATGACCTCGACCGCCCGTTCGCCATAGGTGACGGGAGACGAGCCCGAGGGGCCGCCGAGGCACTTCTGCAGGCCGGCGCTGACGGCGTCGAGGCCGAGCTCGTCGGTGCGGAAGGCGTTGCCGACGATCGACGCCGTGACGTCGGTGTAGAACAGCACGCCGTGACGGGCGCAGACCTCGCCGAGCCCCTCGAGGGGCTGGGCGACCGTCGTCGAGGTGTCGCCGTGCACGACCGCGAGCAGCTTCGGCTGGACGCGCTCGATCGCCTCGACGATGGTCTCGAGCGGGAAGACCTGGCCCCAGGGCACCTCGATGACGTGGACCTCGGCCCCGCAGCGCTCCGCGATCTCGCGCAGGAGGTGGCCGAAGCGACCGAAGACGGGCACGAGCACCTTGTCGCCCGGTTCGATCAACGACACGAGCGAGGCCTCGATGCCGGCGCGCGAGGTGCCGTCGACGAGCAGGGTCTGCTCGTTCGAGGTCTGGAACACCTCGCGGTAGAGCGCCTGGGTCTCGTCCATGTAGGCGGTCATGGCCGGGTCGTACTGCCCCACGAGCTGCGCCGACATGGCACGGAGCACCCGGGGATCGGCGTTGATCGGGCCGGGGCCCATCAGGAGGCGGGCGGGCGGGTCGATCGGCTGGAAGACGCGTTTCACCCGTCCCACCCTACGCAACCCGTGTTTCAGCCAGGTGAACTCGTCGGGCACAGGCCGGGGCGGGCATCAGGTCGCCCAGGTCGCCGCGAGATCGAGCAGGGACAGGTCCGCCCCGCGGGGGCCCACGAGGCACAGCCCGACGGGCGCGCTCCGCCCGGAGGCGAGCGGCACCTCGAGGACCGGCGCCGAGACGGCGGGGGCGCCGAGCACGCCGGCGATGCACGTCAGCCCGAGGGTCGCCGAGCGCACGGCGTCCACCTCGGCAGCGGTCGCACCGAGCGCGGGCGCGGCCGAGGACGCGCTGGGCAGGAGCAGCACCCGGCCGTCGAGCAGGGCCTCGAGACGGCGACGTTCGTGGCCGAGGGCGACCCGCGCCTCCTCGGCCTGCCCAGGCGAGACCGTCGCGCCGAACGCGAAGCGGGCCGACACGTCGGCGGCGAGCTCGCCCGGGTGCTCGGTGATCCAGTCGCCGTCGGACTGCCAGGCCTCGAAGGCCTGCAGCACGCGGAACAGCTCGAAGAGGTGGGCGACGTCGCCCAGCACGACCTCCTCGGGACGCTCGACCCGCCCCGCGGCGATCGCCTCGTCGAGAGCCCTCACGAACCCGGCACGCACGCCGGGCTCGACCGACGCGAGCACCCGCGGATCGACGACGTACGACGGCTCGACCGACACCTGGTCGGCCAGGGACACCGACGCTCGGGCCGCCCGACGGAGGGTGTCGACCTCGCGGGTCAGCCAGCCGACCGTGTCGAAGCTCGGCGCGAGCGGGAGCAGCCCGGCGCGATCGACCGCCCCGTGGGTGGTGCGGATGCCCCAGAGCCCCTGGTAGGACGCGGGCACGCGGAGCGATCCGCCGGTGTCGGTGCCCAGGGCGATGCTCACCTGCCCGAGGGCCACGGCCGCCGCCGGGCCACTGGTCGAGCCGCCGGGGATCGCACCCGGCACGGCCGGGTTGGGAGGGGTGCCGTAGGCCGAGTTGCGTCCGGCGATGCTGTACGCGAACTCGTCGGTCTGCGCGATGCCGCGCAGGTCGGCCCCGGCGTCGAGCAGGTGCTGCACCGCGGCCGCGTGCCGGGACTCGGGGGCCGCACCCGCGAGCCGGGCAGGCACGCCGGCCCCGATCGCGTGGCCTGCGACCGCGAACAAGTCCTTCACGGCGACCGTCTCGCCCGAGAGGGCAGGAGGCGCCGTGCCGGTCGAGTCGTCCCCTCGGCTTCCCGAGACGAGCGGCTCGCCCACGACCCGCCAGACCCGGCGGTCGATCGCCGGCGGCGACGCCTGCACCTGGGCCGAGGCGATCCGCCAGGAGCGGGCACCCCCCGGGCCGGCATCCGGATCGCGGCGCCAGAGCTGCGTGACGACACCACGACCCCCGGCGGCCGGGGCGTTGACCGACACGACGATCGCCACGTCGGCGGTGACGACCCGGACGTGGCACTCGACCACCCGTCGGACCGGACCGGACCCGCGCCTCCCCCGGAAGGCCGTGATCGCGTCGTGCCCCACCAGCAGCCCACCGGCGTCGGCGCGCATGACGGTGGCGGTCGGTTCGAAGGCCGCGGCGAGCGCGGCCTGGTCGTCGGCGGCGAGTGCGCGTTCGTAGGCGTCGAACGCCTCGAGCAGGCCGTCGGGCAGTTCGCCTTCGACCGAGGTGGGGACGGTGCCCGAGCCGACCCGTGCCTCCTCGGGGTGGCCCGGCGGTGTACGGGTCGCGTCAGCCACCGAAGTCCGCCTTGCGGATGCGGGCGTGGACGCCCTTGACGAGGTCGACGACCTGCGAGATGTCGAAGTCGGTCGCCGCGGAGAGGTAGGCGTAGGCGAGGCTGCGGTCCATGCCGTAGCGGGCCTCGAGCAGGTCGATCGCCGCTCGGACGCAGGCGCGGACCGCCTCGTCGAGGTCTTCGTCGAGGCCGGTCGGCACCAGCGACTCGGCGGTCTCGGCGAGCGGCCCGGAGATCTCGCCGAACAGCGCCACGGCCTCGGCGCGCGGCACCAGGTCGAACCGGACGGTCACGCGCAGGCTGGCCTCCATCGCGGTGAGTGCGACCTCGCCGTCGCCCTGGGCGAAGTGCGGGTCACCCACGTAGGCGAGGGCCCCGGGCACCTGGACGGGCAGGTGCAGGGACGCACCCTCGGTCAGCAGGGCGATGTCGACGTTGCCCCCGTGCGGACCCGGTGGCACCGAGTGCGGTCGCTCGTCGCCCGCGACGGCGACCCCCATGATGCCGAGGAACGGGTGCAGCGGGAACCGCACCGTGTGGCCGGCACCGGGCGCGAGCGGCAACGTGCCGACCAGGGAGCCGTCGGGTTCGTGGTCGACGGCCGCGAAGACGCTGACCGGATCGGCGCCGAGCGGGAACTCGCCGGCGAGGGCCCCGCGACCGTGGCGGTTGGAGATGACGCCGTACGGCACGCGAGGTGTCGCGTCGAGCAGGGTCATCGTGACGACGTCGCCGGGCTGGGCGCCGCGGATCGCGATGGGGCCCGTCACGACGTGCGGGCCGTCGGCACCCGGATCGCGACCGTGCTGGTCGTCGCTCGCGGCGGCCAGGGCGACCGCGTCGTCGAGCACGTGCTCGGGGGGCACCCCGTGGCGGGCGAAGAAGGCCTGAGGATCACGGCCCTGGTCGTCGAGCACGCCCTCGTGGCTGAGGGTGTCGATGAGGACGGCCGTGCCCGGGTCGATGGTGAGCACGGGCTCGTCGGAGGCACAGGGCAGGCGCCCCCACAGGGTCGTGGCGAGGGTCGCCGGCACGTAGGGGAGGGCATCGCCACGATCGCCGGGCGACAGGGGTTGCAGGATCGGGGTCGCAGGAACGGGGCCCGACGGGGGTGCGGGGGTCGCCTCGGAGATCGCCATGCCCAGCACAGTAGCGAGTCGACGCCTCGCCCCGATAAGCCCTCTGAAACGAGTTGTTCACAAATCGCCGATCGTGAAACAAGTCGTTCACACGGTTGTGTGATCATCGCCGCATGGCGATCATCCTCGGCGACAACCAGTACGGCAAGGCGGAGTCGCGGCTCGTGCGCTTCTACCGCGACGGGCCCCGACACGAGATCCGCGACGTCAACGTCACGACGGCACTGCGGGGCCCCTTCGACGCGGCGTACCTCCGCGGCGACCAGAGTGCCGTCCTGCCGACCGACACCCAGAAGAACACCGCGTTCGCGTTCGCGAAGTCGAAGGGCGTCGAAGCCGTCGAGCGCTTCGGGCTCGAGCTCGCCCGCCACTTCGTGCACGACGTCGAACCCGTGACGGGTGCCCGCATCGAGATCGAGCAGTACGACTGGCAGCGGGCCGTGGTCGACGGCAGCGAGCACGACCACACCTGGCTGCGTTCGGGTCAAGAGGTGCGCACCGCCGCCGTCACGGTCGACGGCACCGGCGAGTACGTCGTGGGCGGGCTGAAAGACCTGGTCCTGCTCAAGTCGACCGGCTCCGAGTTCGCCGGGTTCCTGACCGACGAGTTCACGACCCTGCCCGAGACGCACGACCGGGTCATGGCGACGGCGCTCGACGCGAAGTGGCGCTTCGGCACGACCGACGTCGACTGGGAGGCCACGTACGCCGAGGTCAAGCGCCTGATGGTCCGCGAGTTCGCCACCCTGCAGTCGCTCGCCCTGCAGCAGACCCTGTGGCACATGGGCACGGCCGTCCTCGAGGCGATCCCCTCGATCGTCGAGGTGCGCCTGAAGGCACCGAACAAGCACCACTTCGCCTACGACCTGTCGCCCTTCGGCCTCGAGAACCCGGGCGAGGTCTTCTGGGCCGCCGATCGCCCGTACGGTCTGATCGAGGCGACCGTGCTGCGCGACGACGCCCCGCCGGCCCACGACGCGTGGCGCGCCTCCGCGGGTCTCGCATGAGCCTCGTCGAGCCGAACCGCCCCACCCCCGCCCCACCCCGAGGAGACACCGTGACCGACGCCGACGACGCCCGCTGGCTGGCCCGCACCATCGAACTGGCCGTCGAGAACGTCGCGAACGGGGGCGGACCGTTCGGGGCCGTCATCGTGCGGGGCGACGAACTCGTGGCCGAGGGTCGGAACCGGGTGACGGCCGACCTCGACCCCACGGCACACGCCGAGGTGACCGCGATCCGGGCGGCGTGCCGGGCGGTCGGCGACTTCTCCCTCGCCGGCACGACCCTCTACACCTCGTGCGAACCGTGCCCGCTGTGCCTCTCGGCGTCGCTCTGGGCCAGGGTCGACCGGGTCGTGTACGCCGCGGACCGGCACGACGCCGCGCGAGGCGGTTTCGACGACCTCGAGTTCTACGAACTGTTCGCGCGCGACCGGTCGACCTGGGACCTCCCCGTCGACGAGGTGCGCCCGGCGAACGCACCGGCGCCGTTCGAGGCGTGGGCGAGCCACGACCACCGCACCGACTACTGAGCCGTCGTGCGAGGGGGGTCAGCTGCCGCGGTAGGTCGAGTACGCGAACGGGCTGAGCAGCACGGGCACGTGGTAGTGGCTCGACTCGTCGGCGAGGGTGAAGTCGATGGTCACCCGCGGGTAGAACGTGTCACGCCCGGCCGCCGCGAAGTAGGCGGCGGTCTCGAAGACCAGTCGGTAGTCGGCGGCGGGCAGGGCGTCCGGGCCGAGTTCGGGCACGCGCCCGTCGGCGTTCGTGACGCCGGTGGCGAGTTCGGTGCCCCGTGCGTCGTAGAGCGCGACGGGGACGTCGGCGGCCGGGCGGCCCAGTGCGGCGTCGAGGACGTGCGTCGTGACGTGGCTCATGCTCGGGCCTCGTCGTGGTCGGCGGACACCGGCTCGGCGGGTGCCGACTCGGCGGACGTCGACCCGGCGGGTGCCGACCCGGCGGGTGCCGATCCGGCGGGTGCCGACTCGGCGGACGCCGACCCGGCAGGTGCCGACCCGGCGGGTGCCGACCCGGTGGGTGCCGACTCGGCGAAGGTCGACTGCAACCGCAGCAGGGCGATGTCGCGCAGCTCCGCCCCGACGATCCGCCGTTCGGTGTCGTCGTCGAGCCCGAGTCGCCGGTGCAGCTCGCCCACGATCTCGGCCCGGCTCCGACCGGCGGCACGGATCAGGAACACCCGGTCGAAGCGCTGCTCGTACGCAGCGTTGCCCTCGGCCAGCAGCTGCGCGAGCGTCTCGTCGTCGGCGTCGACCGCCGAGCCCTGCTCGCGCCGGCTGAACGCCTGGGCGGCGCCGTCGCCGACCGGCTTCTCACCGATGCGGGGGTGGTGCGCCATCGCCTCGTCGATCTCGGCGGCGCTGAGCGGCGTGGCGGCGGCGGCCGCGACCGTGATCAGCGCGTCGGAGTCGGCGAACGGCGCCTGCGCCGCGACGTCGTCGACCCACCGCTCGACGGCGAGGGCGGCCAGCAGGTGCGAACGCAGGGTGGCGTCGTCGAGCTCGATCATGACGCACACCCTAGCGACGGTGCCCCGAGGCGACGGGCACGGCTGGCCGACCCGCGCCTCCCGGGCGTCCGGCGACGCGGCACCCAGGCGCGCCCCGGCGAGCGGCCGCTCGCACCAC
>NZ_JACYNS010000081.1:0-11968 GCF_014839405.1 Frigoribacterium sp. CFBP 13605
GTCGCGTCGGTGGGCGGCGCGACCGGGCCGGGTCCGGCGGCGGCCGTCGGGTCGGTCGGGGTCTCGGACGCCGGACGCGTGGCGGCCGGGCCGCCCGAACCCGATGCGTCGTCCCCCGTGGAGCAGCCGACGAGCAGGACGGCGGTGACCGCCGCCATCGTGCCGACGGCGAACCGGTGCCGTGTGGTGCGGGGTGTCGTGATCATGATCGCGCCTCCTGGGTCCCAGGCAAGCCGATGGGCGCGACGGCCGCATCGGTCGTCACCACACCGTGACCGCCTTCGCAGCCCGTGCCCAGCCGAGGGGCGAGCCGGTGCCCAGCCGAGGGGCGAGCCGGTGCCCGGCCGACGGGCGACCCCGTGCCCCACCGTCGGCGGGTGGCTACGCGCGGGGGCTCAGCTCGGCGCGCAGCGGCCAGTCCTGGCCTTCGAGGATCAACTGGGCGCCCGCTCCGGTGCGCACGTTGACCACGATCGGCGCGAGCAGGTTGACCGTCATGCCGGTCGACGCGGGTGTCGCGACGACGAGCAGCAGGGCGTCGGCGGCGTCCTGCAGGTCGAGGGTGGCGGACTGGTCGTCCGACACGACGGGCGAGTAGTCGGGCAGGTGCACCGACGCGTCGAGCACGAACAGTCGCACCTCGGACCCGCTCGCCCGCAGGGCGAAGAGCCCGTGGGCGCCGTCGATGCGCTCGAGCGAGAAGTCGGTGAGCGGTTCGAGACCGAACGGAGGCGCGACGAACGTCACGACGGAGCCCGCGACCTCGCGGGCGGCGTTCGCGCTCATCGGAGGAAGTCCATCAGCGTGGGCTGCAGCACCTTGGCGGTGACCGCGAGGGCCGCCTGGTACGAGGTGTTCTGCATCTGCAGGTCGAGCACGGCCTCGCCGAGATCGAGGTCCATGATGCCGGCGCGCTGCGCCTCCAGCGTGGTCTTGGTGTCCAAGAGGGTGTCCTCGGCTCTCAGGATCTGGGACTGTCGTGCCCCGATGTCGGACTGTACGCCGCGCACGGCCGTCAACCGGGCGTCGACCTCGGTGAGCCGCGTGCCGACGTTGACGCCGGCGCGCAGGTCGGTGGCGATGCGGTCGAGCATGCTGAAGACCGAGTCGGCGCCGGTGCCGAAGGCGGCGGCTCCGTCGGCGTCGACGCGCACGTCGGTCTCGACGCCGATCTGGCGGGTGACCGACGAGCCCGGGGTGCCGGTGTAGCTGAAGTCGGGGCGGAAGGCGACGCCCGCGTCCGACGTGCCGGCGAAGACGCTGCGGCCGTTGTACGAGGTGTTCGCCACGGCGAGCAGGTCGGCCTTGAGACCGTCGATCTCGGTCGCGATGGCGTCGAGGGCGGGTTGCGACAGCGCGCCGGTGTTGGCGCCCTGCACCGTGAGGTCGCGCACCTTCTTGAGCACGTCGTCGGTGGACGACAGCGCCGAGTCTGCCAGCGAGAGCCACCCGTTGCCGTCGCCGACGTTGCGGGAGAACTGCACGTTGGCCGCCTGCTCGGCCTTGACCCGCAGGGCGTCCGCCGTGCCGGCCGGATCGTCCGACGGCTTCGAGATGCGGTCGAGGCTCGCGGCCCGCTGCTGGGCCTGGTCGACCCGGTACGAGCTGGTCTGCAGGTTGCGCTGCGCGGTGAGCATGGCCATCTGGTTCGTGGTGCGGGTGATCATCGGTTACCTCCCGACCCGTCCCATGCCGTTGATCAACGTGTCGAGCATCTCGTCGATCGCGGTCATGACGCGGGCCGCGCCCTGGTAGGCGTGCTGATAGGTGAGCAGGTTGACGTTCTCCTCGTCGAGGCTGACCCCGGCGGTCGAGAGCTGGCGACCCTTGGCGGACGTCGCCGCGAGGTCGGTGAGGGTCGAGCGGTCGGCCTCGGTGCGGGCCGTGGCCCCGATCGTGCTGACGATCGAGCCCCAGGCGCGGTCGGGCGATCCGGTCGAGAGTCCGATCCGGCCGACGGCGCGGGCGATCGACCCGTCGAGGGCGCCTCCCGTGCCGTTGCCCGACGCGATGGTCGAGGCGCCGGTCGGCAGCACGGTGAGGCCGCGCGCCGCGGGCACCCCGGCGGTGAGGGCGAAGAAGTCGTGGCCCGTGGTGCCGTCGGCGGTCGTGCCGGTCGCGTGCACGGCGTTCACCTGGCTGGCGAGCTGGGTCGCGAGGGCGTCGTAGCTCGCGGCGGCCTCGGCCAGCACCCCGCCGGTGCCGCCGGGCGCGGCCGGGGCGAGCACCGACAGCGAACCGGCGATGCTGCCGCCGTCGAGCGAGATCGGGTCGCCGGCGCGGTGGGTCCACTCGAGCGAGACCCCCGAGGAGGCGGTGGCCAGCGTGTAGTCGCCGGTCACCCTCACCTGGCGGGCCGAGTCGCCCGACACGAGGGCGTTGCCGCCGACCAGGACGTCGACCGTGCCGTCCGCGTTGTCGCGCACCGTGCCTCCGGCGAGCGTCGCGATCTTCTCGGTCAGTGCCGAGCGGGCGTCCACCAGTTCGTTGGTGCTGACGCCCTGCTGGGTCGCGGTGCGGATGCGCACGTTGAGGTCGGCCACCTGGGTCGCGGCCGAGTTGAGCTGCGAGGCGAGGCCGTCGAGCTGCTGACGCTGCGAGGTCCACTGGTCGTCGACGGCCTTGTAGCCGGTCGAGAGGGTCTGGGCGATCGTGTTCGCCTGGCCGAGCAGGACGGCCGCAGGGGCCGCAGCCGAGGGGTCGTTCGACACGTCCTGCCAGGCGGACCAGAACTTCGTCAGCTGCGAGGCGATGCCGGTCGTGCTGGGCTCGTTCAGGGACGACTCCAGGGCGGCCGTGACCGACGCCCGCACGCCCTGGTAGCCGGCTGCCCCGGCGGCGCCGCGGACCTGGGCGTCGGCGAACCGGTCGCCGATGCGGGCGATGCCGTCGACCGACACGCCCTGTCCGGGCTGGACGCCGTTCGAGAACACGCCCACGCGGGCGGCCGCCTCGATCGAGGACTGCGTGACCCGTTGCCGCGTGTAGCCCTCGGTGTTGACGTTGGCGATGTTCTGGCCGACCACGTCGAGCCCGGTGCGGGCCGCGGTCAGCCCGCGGTAGGCGGTGGCCAGGCTGCCGAAGGTGCTCACCACGTCAGAGCCGCCCGTCGAAGAGGTGACCGCCGGAGGCGCTGGCCGAGCTCGCGTGACCGGTCTGGCCCGTCGCGTCGTACGTCGCGGTCGCGGGGCCCGTGGACGCGGTGGCCAGGGTCTCCTGCGTGGCGCGGGCGGCGGCCCGCAGGAAGCGTTCGTTCTCGTCGCGCAGCTGGGCGATGCGCCCGGTCAGCTCGGTCATGGCGCGGAGGTGGGCGGTGAAGATCTCGCCCCACGGGCCGGACGGTGCCGCGGAGATGATCTCGCGCAAGGGGGCCTCCTCGTCGGTGCCCCACTCGCGGGCGACGGCCGACACCTCGACGCTCCGCTCGAGCCCCGCGGAACGGAGGCGACCGAGCACCTGCTCGACCTCGCGCGTGGCGTGGTCGACCCAGCGGCTGCGGCCCGCGGTGAGCAGCAGTTGCTCCTCCTCGAGCTTGAAGGTCAGCAGCTCGAGCAGCTCGCGCTCTCGCCAGAGCAGCGCGGAGAGTTCGTTCGCGCCCATGGGGGCCTCCTCGGTCGGTCGCATCGGGGTGTCGGGTTCGTCGTCCGTCGGCGAGGAGTGCCCGGCGTCCTCTGCACCGGTGACTATCGGCGGAGGCGCGGGGCCCGTTAGTCATCGGCTCGAACCCTGCGCCTAGCCTTAAAGCACCGCTCGGAGGAAGGGGCGTTCCGACCCAGTACGGGGGTGAGGGCACGAGGTGTGTCCCCCGAAGAGATGACGGTCGTTCCCCCGCACTGGGGGCAGTCCCGGCCTGCCGCCGCCCCCCTCCGGCTCGGTAGCGTTGCAGAGCAGCGACGGGCCCCCGACGGGTCGGTCGCCACGCATCATCTGCGGTCCGGACGACGTCTCGTCCGGTGCACCGCGCCTCCTCGGCGAACCCTGTCGACGTGCCCTGATCAGAGGGCCGTTCGTCGCGCCCGGAGTCACGATCACCGGACCACGAGGTCCCCTATCGCACTGGGAGTCGCGATGAACCGCACCGAACGGAACGCCATGGTGGTGGAGAACCTGCCACTGGTCGGCTACCTCGTCTCGGAGGTCTGCGCCCGCGCCACCCACCTGTCGCGTGACGACCTCGCCTCGGTCGGGGCCGTCGCCCTCGTCCAGGCCGCGGACGCCTTCGACCCCACGCTCGGCATCCCGTTCGGCGCCTACGCCCGCACCCGCATCGTCGGCGCGTTCGCCGACGACATGCGCTCGGGGGACTGGGCCAGCCGCGGCACCCGCAAGCGCATCAAGGAGACGCTGGCCGTCCAGGAGGCGCTCACCGCGACCCTGGGACGCGCCCCGAGCGTCGACGAGATCGCCGGAGCCCTCGGCGTCGACCGCCAGACGGCGGCCGGTGCCCTGACCGACGCGGCCCGCACGGTCTCGGCCCTCGACGACACCGTCGCGGACCACCTCGCGGCCGACCTGCCGCTGCCCGAGGAGAACCTGCTCGTCTCGGAGCGCAGCCGCTACGTCGCCGCCGCGGTCGAGGCCCTGCCCGAGCGCATGCGCCTGATCGTCGAGGGCGTCTACTTCGGCGACCGCACGGTCACCGAGATCGCCGACGAGCTCGGCATCACCCACAGCGCCGTCTCGCAGCAGCGCACCGAGGCGGTCCGCCTGCTGCGCGACGCCCTCGAGTCGCACTACGCCGACGACCCCGACGCCGAGTTCACGCCGGTCTCGAAGACCGCGCCGGCCCGCCGCAGCGCCTACCTGTCGCGCGTCGCGACGAACGCCGCCGTCGGCATCGCCCGCGCCATGCGCGAGCCCGACGCCGCCGGCATCAGCACGGCGGTCTGAGATCGCCCGAAAAAACTTCTGCGGCTGACTTACAGCCGCGGTCGACCGGCCGACAGTAGCCGGTGTCAGCCCACGGATGGGCCGACGAACACCACCCAGTCACGGAGGAGAACACCATGGGTATGCAGATCAACACCAACCTCGCGGCCAACAACACCTACCGCAACCTCAACAGCACGCAGAACGACCTGTCGAAGAGCCTCGAGAAGCTCTCCAGCGGTCTTCGCATCAACCGTGCCGCTGACGACGCGGCGGGTCTCGCGATCTCCGAGGGCCTGCGCTCGCAGGTCGGCGGACTCACGGTGGCCGCACGTAACGCCCAGGACGGCATCTCGGTCGTCCAGACCGCGGAAGGCGGCCTGACGGAGGTCCACTCGATCCTCCAGCGTGTCCGCGACCTCGCTGTCCAGTCGGGCAACGACTCGAACAACGCCGACGCTCGTACGGCGATCCAGACCGAGGTCACGGCCCTCGGCGACGAACTGACCCGCATCGGCAACTCGACCAACTTCAACGGAATCGACCTGCTCAACAGTGCCGGCTCGCTGACGTTCCAGGTCGGAGCCGGCTCGACGGCTGCGAACGACCAGATCTCGGTGAACCTCACCGACATCACGGCCGTCGCGACCGCCGTCAAGGCGCTCACGTTCGACTCGTCGGCCAACGCCCTCACCTCGATCGCCGCCATCGACACGCAGATCAAGGACGTGTCGTCGGCCCGTTCCGAGCTCGGTGCCGTGCAGAACCGCTTCGAGCACTCCATCGCGTCGACCAACGTCGCGAAGGAGAACCTCACGGCGGCTCAGTCGCGCATCCGCGACGTGGACATGGCCGAGGAAATGGTCAAGTACACCCGCTCGAACGTGCTCAGCCAGGCCGGCACCGCGATGCTGGCCCAGGCGAACCAGAGCAGCCAGGGCGTGCTGTCGCTCCTCCGCTAGTCGTAGCCGAGGAGGGTCCCGAGCTCCCAGCCCGGGCCTGACCCACCACCTCACCGCGGTTCGAGACCGGGTGGCGTCGACGGTGCAGCTGATCCTGCGCCGTCGGGCCACCCGGTCTCAGCGCTCCCCCCACTTCGATCTGCCCCACGGTCCGACCCGGACACCCCACCTCGACAGGAGCACCTGATGGCCTCGCTCGGCATCGACGGCCTCGTCAGCGGGCTCGACACGACCACGCTCATCAACACGTTGATGCAGTCCGAGGCCGTGCCCCAGACGATCCTGAAGAACAAGGCCACCGTCGGCCAGACGCTCGTCACGGCCCTGCAGGGGCTCAACACGAAGATCGCCGACCTGGCGACCCTCGCGACCTCGACCGCCAAGGCGGGCTCGCTCTCCCTCTTCACCCCGACCAGCAGTTCGACGGCGGTGACGGCCACCACCGCTCCCGGTGCCGTCTCCGGCTCGGTCGACCTCGTGGTCGGGGCCACCGCGTCGTCCAAGACCGCGGTGACCGCGGCGATGACGGCGTGGCCCGACTCGCCCGCGACGCTCACCTTCGTCTCGGCCGCGGGAACGACGACCGAGGTGACCGCCGCCTCCTCGTCGCTCGACGACGTCGTGACGGCGATCAACGCCTCCGCCGCCGGCGTCTCGGCCGTCAAGGTCGCCTCGGGCAAGGACGCCTCGGGTGCCGTCCAGTACCGTCTCCAGCTGTCGAGCCAGAAGAGCGGAGCCGAGGGTGGCTTCGACGTCTTCCGCGGCACCACCGCCGACGTGGCCGCCGGCACCGCCCCCGACCTCATCGCCCAGCCCGGCGCCGCCGTGATCTCGCAGGCGCGCGACGCCTCGATCACCCTCTGGGCGGGCACGGCGGCCGAACAGGTCGTCACGAGCAGCAGCAACACCTTCACCGACGTCCTGCCCGGCGTCTCGGTCACGGTCTCGGCCACGACGACCGAGCCGGTGCACCTCGCGATCGCCCGGGACGCGACCGCCGCCACCAAGGTCGCCACCGACCTGGTCGCCGGCGTCAATGCCGCGTTGAGCCTGATCAGCACCAGGAGCGCGGCCACCACCACGACCAACGCGTCCGGCGTGACCACGGTCACCGCGGGCGTCTTCGGTGGCAACTCCACCACCCGTGGCATCACACAACGCTTGACCGACTCCGTGCTCAGCCCCGTCGACGGGCAGTCGCCGAGCGTCATCGGCATCTCGATCGACGCCAAGACCGGCCAGTTCGCCGTCGACGCCACGAAGTTCGCCGCCGCCCTCGCCGCCGACCCGGCCAAGGTGCAGGCGACGATGAGCGCCATCGCGGCCCGGGTCGCCTCGACGGCCACGGCCGTCTCGGACAAGTTCGACGGTTCGCTGACGAAGACCATCACGGGGCAGCAGTCGGTCGTGAAGGACCTCAACAACCGCGTCAGCGACTGGGACGACCGTCTCTCCGCTCGCCGCGCGAGCCTCCAGAAGACCTACTCGGCCCTCGAGACCTCGCTCAGCGCCCTGACCGCGCAGCAGAAGTACATCTCGAGCCAGCTCGCCAGCCTCTCGACGAGCAGCAGCTGATGGACGCCACCTCGTTCGCCGCCTTCGCCGCGGCCTCGGCCGGCCCCTCGGCCGTCGTGCAGAAGCAGCGCGCCCAGTACACGAGCGACGCCGTGCTGTCGGCGACGCCCGTCCAGCTCGTCACGATGCTCTACGACCGCCTCATGCTCGACCTGTCACGTGCCGAGGCCGCACAGGTCGCCGCGAACTGGGCCGCCGCCTCCGAGCAGTTGCTGCACGCCCAGGCGATCATCGCCGAGCTGTCGTCGTCGCTCAAGATCGACGTCTGGGACGGCGGCGAGGGCCTGCTCGCCTTGTACACCTACACGTCGACCGCCCTGGTCAACGCCAACGTGCACCGTGACGTCGCGCAGACCCGGGAGGTCGCCGGGCTGCTCGAGCCCCTGCGCCAGGCGTGGCACGAGGCCGCGGCCTCGCTGCAGGCCGGCGCCGCCTCGGCGGTCCCCGGCCTGGCCGGAGGCGTCGGTGTCGCCTAGGACCGAACGGACGCACGCCGCCTGGCGCGCGGCCCTCGACGAGCTGGAGGCGCTGGTCATCGAGGCGGACGCCTCCCTTCCCGCCGGTGACGGCGACCCCACCGCGCTGCCGACCCCGGCCCGTCGGTGGACGCCGCCCGTGGGATTGGGGCCGTTGCCGCAGGAGTTGGCGACCCGCGCCTCCTCGTTGGCCGAGCGCCAGCGCGACGTCCTCGGCCGCCTCGAGGCCGCCCGGGTCGCCGTGCTGCAGCACCTCGGAGCCGTCCGCACCGTCGAGGCGTCGCACGAGCCGTCGCGCCCGGTCTACCTCGACGCCACCGGCTGACCCCGCCCGGCTGACCCGCCCGGGTGGCCTCAGCCGAAGGGGATCACCCCGACGACGACGGCGACCACGAGCATGACGACCGAGACGACGGCCGCCCGCCAGAGCACCTTCTTGTGGTGGTCGCCGAGGTTGACGTTCGCCAGGCTGACCAGCAGCAGGATCGCCGGCACGAGCGGGCTCTGCAGGTGCACGGGCTGGCCGATCACCGAGGCGCGCGCCATCTCGACCGGTTCGATGCCGAACGCCGCGGCGCTCTGGGCGAGCACGGGCAGGATGCCGAAGTAGAAGGCGTCGTTGCTCATGAAGAAGGTGAGCGGCAGGCTGAGCAGTCCCGTGATGACGGCCAGGTACGGGCCCAACTCGTTCGGGATCACCTGCACGAGCCACTGCGCCATCGCGTCGACCATGCCCGTGCCGTTGAGCACGCCGATCAGCACGCCGGCGGCGAAGACCATCGAGACGACGCCGACGATGCTCGGCGCGTGGGCGACGATCTCGGCCGACTGCTGCTTGACCTTCGGGAAGTTGATCAGCAGCGCGACCGCGACGCCGACCATGAACACGTAGGCCAGGGGGAAGAGGTCGAGCACGAGCAGCACCATCACCACGACGGTCAGCGCGAAGTTGAACCAGATCAGCCCGGGGCGCAGGGTCTCGCGGGTGGGGTCGAGCATCGTGTCGGCCATCGTGCCGGTCAGGGGCGTGCCGTTCTCGCTGGCGCCGCTGCCGCCGGGGTTGTCGACCGCGCGCTCGCCGGGGGCGTCTGCGCGGCTGCCGTCGGCGCGACCGCCGCGCAGGCCCAGGGCGACCGTGGGGCTGGTGAACATCGAGACGCCGACGCCCGCCTTGCCCGGTCCGCCCCCGCGGGCGGCCGTGGCCAGCTCGCGCGACAGGGGCGACATCTTCTCGGCCGCGGCGGCCAGCACCGACCCGCCGAGCTCGACCGTGCCGAGGCGGCGGCGCTCGCGCAGGCCCATCAGCCAGGCGAACACGAACACGATGACGAGGCCCGTGATCAGCGACGGCACGAGGGGCACGAAGATGTCGGACGGCGCGACGTTGAGCGCCGCGGCGGCCCGCACGGTCGGCCCGCCCCACGGGACGATGTTGAGGGTGCCGTTGGCGAGGCCGGCGACGCAGGTCAGCACGACCGGGCTCATGCCGAGCTTGAGGTAGATCGGCAGCATGGCGGCGGTCGTCACGATGAAGGTCGTCGACCCGTCGCCGTCGAGAGAGACGGCCCCGGCCAGCAGGGCCGTGCCGAGCACGATCTTCGCGGGGTCGTTGCCGGTGACGCGGAGGATGAAGCGCACGAGCGGGTCGAACAGCCCGACGTCGATCATCAGCCCGAAGTACATGATCGCGAACATCAGCAACGCCGCGGTCGGGGCCAGGTCGCCGATCGCCTCGATCACCATGTCGCCGATGCCGAGGCCGGCCCCCGCGAACAGGCCGAAGATGGTCGGCACCATGATCAGGGCGAGCATCGGCGAGAGCCGCTTGGTCATGATCAGCACCATGAAGGTGGCGATCATCAGATAACCGAGGATGACGAGCATCAGGACTCCTTCGTCCGGTTCGTGTGTCCGGGCACGCTAGCCGCGCCTCCCGAGCCGCGTCGCGCTTGTGCGCATTGGCCGACTATCGCGCGTTGGCACCGTTCTGCGCGTTCTGCTCACGCCCGGCCTGCCCCCGACCCCGACCCCACCCCGGCTTGGCACCGCGTCTCGTGCACCGCACCGTGCCTAGACGAGGTGCGATGCACGGGACGCGGTGCGGCGCGTGCACGAGGGCTGGGCGGGGCCGCGAGGAGGCGCGGGTCGCGTCGGCCGCGCCGGGTACCCTGGCGGGCGTGACCGACGACAGCTCACCACGGGGACGCCGCACGCCGGCGAGCCGTCGGGCGGGTGCGCGAGGCGGGTCGGGGCAGGGGGCGGCGCCGCGCCTCCGGAAGCGACGTTTCGCGACCGAGGTGCTGTTGCTCCAGCTCGCCGTCGTCACCGCCATCGTGCTGTTGACCAGTGCCGTCTTCGCGACGATCGCCGTCCAGCGCTTGGCGCGCGAGGCCGAGTCGACCGCGCTCGCCGTGGCGCAGAGCGTCGCGAGCGACACCGACGTCCGGGAGCAGGTCGCCCTGCTGAGCGTCGACGGCACCGAGATCGACCAGGAGGCGCTGGCCCGGGGAGCCCTGCAGCGCACCGCGGTCGCGGCCCAGCAGCGCACCGGGGCGCTCTTCGTCGTCGTGACCGACGATCGCGGGGTGCGGCTGGCGCACCCGGACCCCTCCCGCATCGGCGAGCGGGTGAGCACCAGCCCCGACGCCGCCCTGCGAGGGGAGGAGGTCGTCGCCTGGGAGCGCGGCACGCTCGGCGACTCGGCCCGCGCGAAGGTGCCGATCTACGCTCCGGGCGTCTCGGTCGGCGCGGCGTCGGTGGCCTCCGGCTCGGCGGCGGACGTCGTCGGCGAGGTCAGCGTCGGGTACGCGCCGACCCGGGTCTACGACACCCTCGTGCAGGACGCCCTGCCCGTCGTCGGGGTGGCCGTGCTCGCCCTCGCGCTCGGCGTCGTCGCGTCGGTGCTGATCCGTCGGCGGCTCGACCGCGCCACCCTCGGGCTGCAGCCCGAGGAGCTGTCGAGCCTCGTCCAGAACCAGCAGGCCGTGCTCGGCGGGGTCGGCGAGGGGGTGCTGGCGGTGTCCGGCGACGGCGTCGTGACGGTGTGCAACGACCAGGCCGCGCGACTGCTGGCGGTCGACGCATCGACCGCCGTGGGGAGGCCGCTCGCCGGGCTCGGCCTGCCCGAGGGGCTCGTCGCGCTGCTCGGTCCGAGTGAGCCGCGCAGGCCGCGCGACGCCGTCGACGAGGCGTCGGCCGGCACCTCGGCGGGCACCCCGGCCGACACCACGCTCGTGGTCGGCCACCACGTGCTGCTCGTCGACGTGCGTCCGGTGTCGCGCGACGGGGTCGACCTGGGCCGGGTCGCGGTGGTGCGCGACCGCACGGCCGTCGAGGCCCTGACCCGCCGGCTCGACGCCGTCGGCGCGATGACCACGGCCCTCCGCGCGCAGCGACACGAGTTCGCCAACCGGCTGCACGCCCTGTCGGGGATGCTCGAGCTCGGTCGCGCCGAGCAGGCCCGCGCCTACCTCGCCGACGTCCTCGACCACGGGCCGTTGCGCTACCCGGTCGCCCACGCCGACCGGCTGACCGAGCCGTACCTGCAGGCGTTCCTCGGGGCGAAGGGCGTCGAGGCTGCCGAGCGGGGCGTCCTGCTGAAGCTCGGGCCCGAGACGCTCGTGACGGGGTCGGTCGTCGAGCCCGGCGACGTGACGACCGTCCTCGGCAACCTGGTCGACAACGCGGTCCGGGCGGCCGTCGCCGGACGGGTCACGCCCGCCTGGATCGAGGTCGAGGTGCTCGACGACGGCACCGACCTGCACCTGTCGGTGATGGACTCGGGCGACGGCGTCGCCGACGTGGACCAGCTGTTCGATCGTGGGCCGCACCGTGCCGACGACGAGCCCGACCCCGCACGCGTGCACGGTCTGGGGTTCGGGCTGCCGCTCTCCCGGGACATCGCCCGACGCCGCGGCGGCGACGTCTGGCTCGGCTCGCCGGGCGGCGACGGGCACGGCGCCGTGTTCTGCG
The DNA here is from genome assembly GCF_014839405.1 of Frigoribacterium sp. CFBP 13605. Classification (NCBI taxonomy): domain Bacteria; kingdom Bacillati; phylum Actinomycetota; class Actinomycetes; order Micrococcales; family Microbacteriaceae; genus Frigoribacterium; species Frigoribacterium sp. CFBP 13605. Next base: position 11,855 of record NZ_JACYNS010000081.1, read on the forward strand.
CGAGGCTCGTGGGCGCGGTCTCGCGCGAGGCGGTGGCGACGGGCGAGGCGGTGGTGACGGGCGCGTCCGGGCCGGCCCGCGCCTCCTCGTCCCATGGCGGCGACGACCCGCGAC
>NZ_JACYNS010000082.1:0-11926 GCF_014839405.1 Frigoribacterium sp. CFBP 13605
GGTCCGCGCGGCCGCCGGCGCACGGCGAGCCGAGGAGGCGCGGGTCGCGTCGCCCGCGCCGCGCACCCGGCGTAGACAGGACGGCATGACCGACGTGAAGCACCCGTCCGACCTCGGGATCGACGTGAGCGAGGGCTCGCCGCAGCAGCTGTACCGCTGGCTGCTCGCGAGCGTGTTGTTCGGCCGGCCCGTGCAGCAGAGCGTGGCCGCCGAGACCTACCAGGTGCTCGTCGACCACGGGCTGACGAGCCCCGCACGCTTCGCCGAGCACGACCACGAAGGGCTGCGCCGGCTGCTCGACGAGGCCGGCTACGCCCGCATCGACCACGTGATGAGCGACGAGCTGCACGAGGTCATGGGGCGCATCGACTCCGACTGGGGGTCGGTGAACCACCTCGTGCGGTCGTCGGCCGACCGTGCCGAGCTGACCCGCCGCCTCACCGACCTGAAGGGCGTCGGCCCGAAGACGGCCGAGATCTTCACGCGGGAGCTGCCCGTCGCCCTCTACGGCACCGCCTGACGGCACCGTCTGGCGGCGCCGCCTGACGGCACCGTGTGACGGCACCGCCGGACGGCGAAGGCGTCCTCGGGTCGGGAGCGGGGCACCCGTAGACTCGAGGCGATCTCGGGGGCGCGACCCGCGCCTCCTCGGGTGTGATCGGTGCGACCGGCACCGACGGTCCGCGCGATCGTGCAGAGGGGGCCCCGTGACGCTCGTCGACAAGCTGTTCCGACAGGACGAATGGCGCACCGTGCCCAACGCCATCTCGGCGGCCCGGCTGTTGCTGCTGCCGGTGTTCCTCGTGTTGATCGTGGGTGAGCACTACTGGTCGGCGATGGTCGTCATCGCGGTCGTCTTCGTGACCGACTTCCTCGACGGGTTCATCGCCCGCCGGACGAACACCACCTCCGAGCTCGGCCGGTGGCTCGACCCGGTGGCGGACCGCATCACCGTGATCGTGGTCGTCATCGCGTTCGTCGCGGGCGGTCTCGTGCCGTGGCCGGTGTTGCCGCTGCTGCTCGTGCCCGATCTGCTGCTGAGCGCCTACGCCCTGTTCGTGCTGGCCGGGGCCTCGTTCCCGGTGACGTGGGTCGGCAAGATCCGCACCGCTCTCATCTTCGTCGGGCTGCTGCTCGTGCTGGTCGCGGCCGCGGTCGTGGACCAGTTCGGCGGATCGGGAGGCGCGGCGTCGGCCCCGCTCGCCGACGCCGGTGCCGTCGCCCGCACGATCGGCCTCGTGGTGCTCTGGGCCGGACTCGTCGGTCACTGGGTCGCCGCCGTCCTCTACGCCGCGGCACTCGTCCGCACCCGTCGCGCCCGCCGAACCGCCTGACGGTCCGGGGTCCGACCGCCCGTCCGGGGCCTGACCGCCCGCCCGGGGCCCGGGCGTAGCGTCGACCCCATGACTCGCATCACCACCCCCTTCAGCGCCGCCACCACCGCGGACGAGGTCGTCGACGGCCTCGACCTGACCGGCAGGCGCATCGTCGTGACCGGCGCCGCGTCCGGCATCGGCATCGAGACCGCCCGCTCCCTCGTCGCCGCCGGCGCCGACGTGACCCTCGCCGTGCGCCGCCCCGAACAGGGAGAGCAGGCCGTCGCCGACATCCGCGAGAGCACCGGCGACGGCGGCGGCACCGTCCGTGCCGCGATCCTCGACCTCGAGAAGCGCGACACCCTGCAGGCCTTCGCCGACGCGTGGCAGGGCCCGCTCGACGTGCTCATCGACAACGCCGGCATCATGGCCACGCCCGAGACCCGCACCCCCGAGGGGTGGGAACTCCAGTTCAGCAACAACCACCTCGGTCACTTCGCCCTCGCGAACGCGCTCCGAGGAGCCCTGGTCGAGGGCGCCCAGGCCTCGGGCACCCCGTCGCGACTCGTGTCGCTCAGCTCGACCGGCCACCACTTCTCGCCCGTCGTGTTCGACGACGTGATGTTCGAGCGTCGCGAGTACGACCCGTGGTCGGCCTACGGCCAGTCGAAGACCGCGAACTCGCTCTTCGCGGTCGGCGTCACGCAGCGCTGGGCCGACGACGGCGTGCTGGCCAACGCCGTGCACCCGGGCGGCATCATGACGCCGCTGCAGCGCCACCTGCCCAAGCAGGAGATGCTCGACCGCGGCTGGATCGACGAGGACGGCACCCCCAACCCGGCGTTCAAGTCGACGCAGCAGGGGGCCGCGACGTCGGTCTTCGTGGCCGTCCACCCCCTCGCCGAGGGCGTCGGGGCCCGCTACTTCGAGGACGTCGCCGAGGCCGAGCCGTTCCGCGAGGACGCCCGCGGTCGCGGCGTCAAGGACTACGCCCTCGACCCCGAGCAGTCCGACCGCCTCTGGGCGCTCAGCGAGCAGCTGCTCGCCTGACCGACGCAGGCGCAGGACGCAGGAGGCGCGGGCCGGGTCGACGACCCCGCCCGCGCCTCCTGCGTCCTGCCTCCGGGCGTCAGCCCGTGTTCTGCAGCCCGGCGGCGATCCCGTTGACGCTCAGCAGCAGCAGGCGGTGGTCGGCGTCCGCCGGGTCGCCTCCGCCCGCGACGCGGATCGCCCGCAGGGCGCGCAGCTGCAGCAGCGAGAGCGCGTCGACGTAGGGCGACCGCAGCCGCACCGCGCGGCTGAGCACCGGGCGGCCGTCGAGCACCTCGCCGTGGCCGCTGACCGCGAGCACCCACTTGCGCGTGCGGGCCATCTCGTCGAGGACGCGTCCGGCGAGGTCGTCGCGGTCGGCCAGCGCCAGGTACTCGCGGGCGATGTGCTCGTCGGTCTTGGCGAGCGACATCTCGACGTTCTTGATCATGGCCGAGAAGAGCGGCCAGGTCGCGTAGGCCTCACGGAGCAGGTCGAGGTCGCCCACGGCCTCGAGGGCCGACCCCAGGCCGTACCAGCCGGCGAGGTTGATGCGGGCCTGCGTCCAGGCGAAGACCCAGGGGATCGCCCGGAGGTCTTCGAGGGACTCGACCGAGAGGCCTCGACGGGCGGGACGGGAACCCAGCGCGAGCAGTCCGACCTCCTCCATCGGCGTGACGGCCGCGAACCACGAGGCGAAGCCGTCGGCCTTGACGAGGCCGAAGAACGCCTCGCGTGAGGCGACGTCCATCGTCGAGGCGACCTCGGCGAACCGGGTGGCGGCCGTCGCGTTGGCCTGCTCGTTCGACGGGCTCGAGGCCAGCAACGTGGCCGCGGCCATCTGCTCGACGTGCCGGGCGGCGATGGTCTTGTTGCCGTACTGGGCGAAGATGACCTCGCCCTGCTCGGTGATCTTGAAGCGACCGTCGACCGATGCCGGCGGCTGAGCCAGCACGGCCTCGTTCGCCGGTCCGCCGCCGCGGCCGAGGGCGCCGCCGCGACCGTGGAACAGCGTCAGCTCGATGTCGTTCTCGGCGGCCCAGTCGGCGATGCGGGCCTGGGCGGAGTAGAGCGCGAAGGTCGCCGAGACGGGCCCGACGTCCTTCGACGAGTCCGAGTAGCCCAGCATGACCTCGAGGCGGCGACCGGTCGCCGCGAGGCGCTTCTGCACCGCCTCGGTCTGCAGGGCCTCGTCGAGGATGCGCGTGCTGGCCTCGAGGTCGGCGAACGTCTCGAACAGCGGGATCACGTCGAGCACGGGCGCGGGCTCGTCGCCCATCGCGCGCTCGGCGAGCTCGTAGACGGTGGCCAGGTCGGCCGACGACTGCGTGAACGACACGATGTAGCGCGACGCGGCCCGCACGCCGTAGCGCTTCTGCAGGCCGGCGATCGTGCGGAACACCGCGAGCACCTCGTCGGTCGTCTCGCTGCGTGCAGGAGGCGCGGTGTCGGACCCGGCGTCGCCGCCGGCCGCCTGCGCCCCGCCGGCCACGGGATCGGCCGCCCGGAGCTCGGCGAGGGCCGTGCGGTGCACCTGCGAGTGCTGGCGCACCTCGAGCTCGGCGAGGTGGAACCCGAAGGTCTCGACCTGCCAGACGAGGCCCTGCAGGTCGCCGTTGGCGCTGCGGTGGGCGCCGGCCGCGCGCAGCGACTGCTGCACGACGCGCAGGTCGGCGAGCAGCTCGTCGGGGTGGCCGTAGGCGAGCGGGGCCCCTTCGCGACGGGTGGCGTCGATGCGGGCCGCGACGAACATGAGCACCCGGCGGTGCAGCTCGTGGGGCGAGCGCACGCCGATGCGGGACGCGACGTCCGCGTCCATCCGGCGCTGCGCCTCCGCGAGGGACACCAGCTCGGCGGAGGCCGGGGTCTCGGCCTCGTCGAGGGTCAGGGTGCCGCCGATGCGGGTGGTCGCGCGGTGCAGCCCCAGCAGCACGTGCTCGGCGGCGATGTCGGCGGCGGCCCGGGTGACCTCGGCGGTCACGTGCGGGTTGCCGTCGCGGTCTCCGCCGATCCAGGTGCCGAGGCGCATGAAGGCGGGGGCGACGGCGGGTTCGCGGCCGGCGGCGTCCCCGAGCAGGCGGTCGTCGAGCAGGCGGTAGACCTGCGGCACGATCTCGAAGAGCGTCTGGTCGAAGATGCTCATGGCCGTGCGGACCTCGTCGAGCGGGGTGGGCCGCGTGGTACGGATCGGCGAGGTGCGCCAGAGCGTGTCGACCTCCTCGAGGAGGCGGCGTTCGGCCTCGGCCACGGCCACGTCGTTCTCGAGCCGGTCGCGGTCGGTCATCAGGTCGCTGATCCGACGGATGCTCGACGCGACCGCCCGTCGGCGGGCCTCGGTCGGGTGCGCGGTGAGCACGGGGTGGAAGCGCAGCGCGTCGAGCCGCTTGGAGGCCTCCTCGGCCCCGACCTCCTCGGTGAGCTGGCGCAGCGTGGCCGAGACCGAGTCGCCCGCGGCGCTCGCCTCGCTGCCGCGGCGGCGCAGCACGCGGACGCGGTGGTGTTCTTCCGCGAGGTTGCTGAGGTGGAAGTAGCAGGTGAAGGCGCGGGCGACCTGCTCGGCGAGCCCCTGGTCGAGGGCGTCGACGAGGCGCTGGGCGTCGTCGAGGCTCGCGCCGTCGGCTCCCTCGTAGGCGGCGATGACGGCGGCCCGGACGTCCTCGACGGCCTGGAAGAGTTCGTCGCCGCCGGATTCGCGCAGCACCCGGCCGAGCAGGCTGCCGAGGTAGCTGACGTCCTGACGGAGGCTGCCGTCGACGGCGCCGCTGATGTCGTCACGGCTGCCGTCGTGTCGTCGTGTGGTCTCGATGTCGGTCACCGCACCATCTTGGACGACCCGGGCGCTCCATGACGCCACGATGTGGTCACGCCGCCATGTTTAATCGTGGCGCGGTGCCCACATCGTGGCGTCGTGGCCCGCGACGCAGCACGATCCGGCTCATGTCGCGGCCCAGAGCGCCCGGTAGTACGCCGTGCGGACGGGGTCGTCGGCGACGCCGTACGCGTCGAGGAAGGTCTGCTCGAAGCCGGGGCCGTGGTTCCAGCCGAGGCTCATCGTCGCGACCGCGAGGTCGGCCCAGCGGTCGGCGACGCCGAGGGCGTCGAAGTCGACGTGCCCCGACCAGAGGCCGTCGTCGCCGATCAGCGTGTTGGGCACGCACGGGTCGCCGTGGCAGACGACGAGGAGGTCGACGGGCGGCGGGTCACCGAGGTCAGGAGGCGCGGCGCGCGCCTTCTCGCTGGTCGCGATCCGGTCGTCCACCGACCAGCTGAACGGGCACTCGTCGACCGGCAACGCGTCGTGCAGTCGCCTCAGCCCCCGTCCCGCCTCGCGCACGGCGGTCGCCGGGTCCGCGGCCCGGAGCAGGTCGGCGGCGCTGCGCCCGGGCACGCCCGCCGTGACGAGGTACTCGCCCTCGTCGTCACCGCCGATCTCGAGCACGCGGGGGGCGGGGGTGAAGTCGACGACCCACCGCAGCCGCATCTCCTCGGCGTGCAGGTCGAGGCCGCTGCCGTGCGGGGCCCACTTCGCGAAGCGCCGGGTCGGGCCGTCGCCCAGGCGGTAGGTGGTGCCGCCGGCCTCGTTGCGCCACACCGCGGTGATGGCGTCGCCGCGCGCGGCCGTGACCACCGCCTCCGGCACCTCGGCGTCGGGGTCGGGCCGGTTCTGCGTCCACATGCCCCGAGTCTCGCACCCGCCACGGCACCCGCACCCGCCCCGGGCACGACGGAGCGGGCCGCCCCCGGAGGGACGGCCCGCTCTGTCGTGGTGCGGGGGAGCTGCTTACGCGCGGCTGCCCTTGCGGCCGGTGATGAAGCCCCAGATGACGAGGACGACGAGCGCACCGAGGATCGCGATGATCCAGCTCTGGATGCTGAAGAAGCCGTCGTAGCCGACGTTGAAGACGGCTCCGCCGATCCAGCCACCGATGAGGGCGCCGATGACACCGAGGATCAGGGTGGCGATCCAGCCGCCGCCCTGACGGCCGGGGAGGATGAGCTTGGCGATGGCGCCGGCGATGAGGCCGAGGAGGATGAAGGCGAGGAAGCCCATGATGTGGTCCTTTTCGTTGGTGCGCGGAGTGCGCGGGTGCTGCTGAGACGGTCGGGGTCGGGTGCGTGTCAGCGGGGTCTGGGTGACGACCGCATGGGAAGAGGCCCGTGAGAAGGTCGTCCTCTCGGGCCCCAGCGGTCGAGAGGACTAGTGCGCGGCCTTGCGGGCCTTCTTCACCGCGGCCTTGCGGGCCTTGGTGACGTCCTTCTTGGCCTGGGCACGCGCCTTCTTCACCTTGGGGTCGTTCCAGAACGAGCCGAAGAAGTTGCTGATCTCCTTGTAGCGGCCCTTCCCGGCCTTGGCGCCGTAGGTGTACGCGAGGAAGGCGATGAGGGCGATGACGAGGTACTTGAAGCGCATGTGGTGGTCCTCCCGGTGGGACGTTCTTGTCGTTCGGGGGCGACGCTATTCCTCCTGGGAGTTCTCTGTTACAAATCGGATTGGTGGGAAGTTCCCGGTGTTCGCTTTTGTCCCCTCCCTCGCCGGGCTCCACCCCGACACACCCCCGCCGCACGACCGAAACACCCCGGCAACACCCCCTGGCTAGCGTCGAGCCATGGGTGAGCTCTTCGAGGGATACGCGACCACCACGGGTGCCGCGGCCCGGGCGACCGGCGCCCGCCCGCCGGCCGCCGCGTGGGACGAGATGTTCGAGCGCGACGGCACGCCCCGTCGGGCGTACCACGAGATCCACGCGACCCTCGAGGGCATGACGCAGGACGACCTGCGCGGCCGCACCGCGGCGCTGGCCGACTCGTACCTGGCGCAGGGCGTCACCTTCGACTTCGCCGGCGAGGAGCGGCCGTTCCCGCTCGACGCCGTGCCCCGGGTCGTCGAGCACGCCGAGTGGACCACCGTCGAGCGCGGCATCAAGCAGCGGGTCAAGGCCCTCGAGGCGTTCCTCGCCGACGTCTACGGCCCGCAGACCGCCATCGCCGACGGGGTCATCCCCGCGAGCCTCATCACGAGCTCGAGCCACTTCCACCGGCAGGCGAGCGGCATCGACCCGGCCAACGGCGTGCGCATCCAGGTCAGCGGCATCGACCTGGTCCGGGACGAGGCCGGAGCCTGGCGCGTGCTCGAGGACAACGTGCGCGTGCCGAGCGGCGTCAGCTACGTCATCTCGAACCGTCGCGTCATGGCGCAGACGCTGCCCGAGCTGTTCGTCTCGATGCGCGTGCGGCCGGTGGGCGACTATCCCAACCGGCTGCTCGCCGCCCTGAAGAAGAGCGCCCCCTCGGGAGTCGACGAACCGACCGTCGTCGTGCTGACCCCCGGGGTGTTCAACTCGGCCTACTACGAGCACACGCTGCTGGCCCGCCTGATGGGCGTCGAGCTGGTCGAGGGCCGCGACCTCTACTGCTCCGGCGGCCGGGTCTTCATGCGGACCACCGGCGGGCCCGAACGCGTGGACGTGATCTACCGCCGCGTCGACGACGAGTTCCTCGACCCGCTGCAGTTCCGGGCCGACTCCGTGCTCGGCTCGCCGGGCCTCCTGATGGCCGCCCGTCTCGGCACGGTGACGATCGCGAACGCGGTGGGCAACGGCGTCGCCGACGACAAGCTCGTCTACACCTACCTGCCCGAACTGATCCGCTACTACCTGGGCGAGGACGCCCTGCTGCCGAACGTGCACACCTGGCGGCTCGAGGACCCCGGGGCCCTCGACGAGGTGCTCGACCGGCTCGACGAGCTCGTCGTGAAGCCCGTGGACGGCTCGGGCGGCAAGGGCCTCGTCGTCGGCCCGGCGGCCAGCCGCCGCGAGCTCGACGACCTGCGCACCCAGCTGCGACGCGACCCCCGCGGCTGGATCGCGCAACCCGTGGTGCAGCTCAGCACGATCCCGACCCTGGTCGACGACGGACTCCGCCCCCGGCACGCCGACCTGCGGCCCTTCGCCGTGCACGACGGCGACGACGTCTGGGTGCTGCCCGGCGGCCTGACCCGGGTCGCGCTGCCCGAGGGCCAGCTCGTCGTCAACAGCAGCCAGGGCGGCGGCTCGAAGGACACCTGGATCGTCGGCGGCGACGTCAACGCCTGGGCCGGCCACGACGTCAGCGCCCTGATCGCCGAGCAGACGACCCCGACGCAGTCGCTCCCGATCATCACCCCCGAGCAGGTCGCCGCGGCCGCGGCCTCGGCGGCCGACCACAGTCCCGACCACGCGCCCCAGGACGACCCCCGCAACGACCAGCAGGCGCAACAGCAACAGACGAAGGAGGGGCGGGCCGGGTCACGAAGCCGACCCGTGCCTCCTGCGTCCCGCGTTCCCGACCACGGAACGACCCCGACCGAAGGGCCATCATGCTGAGCCGCATCGCCGAGAGCCTGTTCTGGATCGGCCGCTACATCGAGCGGTCGGACGGCACGGCCCGCATCCTCGACGTGCACCTGCAGCTGCTGCTCGAGGACCCCTGGATCGAGGAGGACGTCGCCTGTCGCAGCCTGCTCGCCGTGATGGGCAGCGACGCCCCCGAGGGCGATCTCGCCCGCAGCGACGTCCTGTCGATGCTCGCGGTCGACCGGCACAACCCGGCGTCGATCGCCTACTCGCTCGGCGCCGCCCGCGAGAACGCCCGCCGGGCCCGCGAGATCGTCTCCACCGAGCTGTGGGAGTGCCTCAACACGACGCGTGCCCGCATGCCGCGCAAGGTCGCCGACGACAAGGTGCACGAGTTCTTCGCCTGGGTGCGCGAACGCAGCGCGCTCGCCGTCGGGATCATCGAGAGCGCGACGAGCCGCGACGAGGTGTGGCAGTTCTTCACCCTCGGCCGGTCGATCGAGCGGGCCGACATGACCGCGCGCCTGCTCGCGACCCGCACGCTCACCGAGGCGTCGGGCCCGTCGTGGACGACGATCCTGCGGTCGTGCGGCGCGTACGAGGCCTACCTGCGCACCTACCGCGGCGTGCCGAGCGCCCGCAACGCGGCCGAGTTCCTCCTGCTCGACCGGCTGTTCCCGCGCAGCGTGCTCTTCGCGATCAGCCGGGCCGAGGCCTGTCTGCGCGAGGTCGAGCCGACGACCCACCGGGTCGCGGCCTCCGACAGCGGGGTGCGCATCCTCGGGCAGATGCGCAGCGAGCTCGAGTTCCGGCCGATCGGCGACATCCTCGACGACCTGCCCGGGCAGATGGACACCGTGCAGGCCGCGACGAGCGCCGCCTCCGAGGCGATCAGGCAGCGGTACTTCCCGACGAGCGCCGCGCCCACCTGGGTGGGGGAGCGCTCGTGAGCCGCCTGCGCATCCGGCACGTCACGGGCTTCTCGTACCAGGGCGAGGCCGTCGCGAGCTACAACGAGGCGCGCATGCTGCCGGCGCACACCGAGGGCCAGTTCGTGCTCTCGTCGCACCTGCGCATCGAGCCGGTCGCCGCCTCCCACGAGTACGTCGACTACTGGGGCACGCGGGTGTCGTCGTTCGAGGTGCTGCTGCCGCACCGGCAGCTATCGCTGACCGCGACGTCGCTCGTCGAGGTGCGGCCGCAGGCGCATCCGTCCGAGACGATCTCGTGGGACGACCTGGCGGCGGTCGCGGGGGCCAGCACGTCGTTCGTCGAACACCTCGAGCAGACGCCCCTCACCGCGCCTCCGGCCGACCTGGCCGCCGTCGGAACCGAGGCTCGGGCGACCCACGCCGATCCGTGCGCCGCCGCGATGGCGATCTGCGAGACGGTCGGAGGCGCGGTCCGGTACCTGCCCGGCGTCACGAACGTGAAGACCACGGCCGCCGAGTCGTGGGCCGCCCGGGCCGGCGTCTGCCAGGACATCGCCCACGTCACGGTCGGTGCGCTGCGGGCGGCGGGCATCCCGGCGCGCTACGTCAGCGGCTACCTGCACCCGAAGCCCTCGGCCGAGCTGCGCGAGACCGTCACGGGCGAGTCCCACGCCTGGGTCGAGTTCTTCTGCGGCACCTGGCACGGCTACGACCCCACCAACCTGATCGACATCGGCGAACGGCACGTGGTCGTCGGCCAGGGCCGCGACTACCGCGACGTGCCGCCGCTGCGCGGGGTCTACGCGGGGTCGTCGAACAGCGAGCTCTTCGTCACGGTCGAGATCACCCGCGAGGCCTAGGCCCGCCCGGCGCCGGTCAGCAGGCCGTGTAGGCGTGGGCCGGGTCGTCGGCCGGCACGAGGTCGTGGTCGCGCACGATGGTCGAGGGGGCCGGGTCGAGCCCGGTGACGCGGGCGCACACCTCGGCGACCGAGCCGCGCAGGTCGTCGGTGTACTCGACGTCGAACACGAGCCCGCCGTAGACGTCCGTGAAGGCGCCGCACTCGTCGTAGCGGTCGCACTCCTCGGTGACGGCGAAGTCGTAGCCGACCTCGTCGCGGCCCCGGGCGCCGAGGTCGGCGGTGTTCTTCTGCGCCGTGGCCAGCCCGGCCGCGTGGGCCCGTGCGACGAGCAGCGTCGCGAAGGCGACCGCGTCGTCCTCACCGAAGGCGTCGTCCGACCGCGTCCACGAGTCGAGGTTGTCGAACTCGACCGCCTGGTAGCCCGAGGCGGCGCAGCCGTCGATCGTCGACGCCTGGCGCTCCGCCACGGCCTGCCGGTTCGCCTCCGAGGACAGGTCGAACAGGTGCTCGTCCGGCCAGCCGGGATCGACCAGCGGTTCGCCGTCGGTCGTCCGCACGAGCAGCTCGTCCGGCCACTCGACGCCCGGTTGGGTCTGGAACCCGTTGACGTAGCAGATGCCGTAGACGTCGGCGGCGGGGTCGTCGGTGCTGTCGCGGGCGACGACCGTGGCTCCGTCGGGGACCGGCGACGCGCCTCCCAGTTGGTAGTCGAAGCGGGCACCCTCGGGCGGCAGCACGACGCCGTCGGCCGACGCGGCCCCCGAGGCCACCACCGCGGACGTGGAGGCGCGCTCGGGTCGTTCACCGGCCCCGGCGTCGACGCCCGTGCAGCCCGTCACGACCAGCGCGATGCCGACGAGTCCGACGAGTCCGAGGCGTGTGCGCATGCGGCGAGCCTAGGTGAGTCGAGCGACCGGGCCGACCGTCAGGCGGTGTGCGACAGCGGCGCGGACTCGCGCTCGCCGACCGCGGCCTCGGCGGGGGTGGCCCCCGCGGTGACCACCGTGGCGGTGGGCGACGTGGCTGGCGCGGCGGGGGTGCGGCGCGAGGTCAGGAAGTCGAGGCGCGCCGCTTCGCGGGCCAGTTCGCGGTCGTGCTCCGCCTGTCGGGCGGCGGCGCGGGCGTCCGCCAGGCTGCGCGCGTTCTCACGGGCCCTGGCTGCGGCGGCGGAGGAGGCGCGTCGTGCGGTCGCCCCCGTGGCCCGGGCGGCGACGACGGCACCGGCCGCGGTGGCCCGGCTGCCGTGACGCACGCCGTCCCAGGTCGAGCGGGCGGCCGGTCGGGTGCGCGTCGCGACGGTGGTGCCGGTCGTGCGGAACCAGGCGACGACGACCGGGGTGGTGCGTCGGACCCATGCGACCACGGCCCGGGAGGCGCGGCGGACGGCCCGTGCCGTGGCCCGACCGGCCCGGGCCAGGGCGTCACCCGTGGCGCGCACGGCGGCCGCGACCCGGG
>NZ_JACYNS010000083.1:0-11428 GCF_014839405.1 Frigoribacterium sp. CFBP 13605
GCTTCGTCGTCGAACCCGTCGGCGCCTGGGACCACGCGTACGCCGTGGGATTGCTGGCGGCGCACAGCGTGCCGGGAGCCGAAGCCACCGACGTCGCCGCGGCCACGCACGCGCGACTGGTCGAGCTGGGCACGGGAGCCGAGCGCGCCTCCTACCGTCTCGACCTGTCGTTCGCGGCCACCGGGGTCGACGTGACGGTGATCGGGCCCGACGGCGTGCTGCCGACGGAGGCGACGGTCGACGAGGCACGACGCGTCGTGCGGACGTGGCTCGACCTCGACACCGACCTCGACGACGTCGAGCGGGGCTTCGCCGACGACCCCGTGCTCGGGCCGCTCGTCGCGGCGCGTCCGGGCATCCGCGTGACGGGCAACCCCGACGGGTTCGAGACGGCCGTGATGACGGTGCTCGGGCAGCAGGTCTCGCTCGCCGCGGCGCGCACCTTCACCGGGCGGCTCGTCGCGGCCCACGGCGAACCCGTCGCGGGGACGGGCCTGACGCGGTTCCCCCGCGCCGACCGCCTGGCGGCCGCCGACGTCGACGAGCTGCGGGCCGCGGTCGGGGTGACGAACGGTCGCGCGCGGACGATCCACGCCCTGGCCGAGGTCGTCGCCGACGGACTCGTCATCGCCCCCGACGTCGACCACGCCGACGCCCGCCGACGCCTGCTCGCCGTGCCCGGCATCGGCCCGTGGACCGTCGAGTACCTGGCCGTGCGCGCCCTCGGCGACCGCGACGCCTGGCCCGCGGGCGACCTCGTGCTGCGGCGCGTGATGGGCGGGGTGACGACGAAGGAGGCCGAGGTCGCCGGGGCACCGTGGTCGCCCTGGCGAGCCTACGCCCTGTTCCACCTCTGGGCCGCGGTGCTGCCGACCGCGCCGTGAGGCGCCCGGCGCCACCTGCCGAGGACGACGACCGGACGAGGAGGCGCGGTGCGCCTAGCCTCGGAGGCCCACCACGAGAGGACTCCCGATGAGCGACGCCCGCACGAACCCGGACCCGCACGAGCCGGACGACGAACTCGGCCACGGCGACGCGCTCGACCAGGCGGCGGTCGAGGCCGCCGCGATCGAGACGCACCGGGCCGCCCAAGGGTCGGGCCCGACCGACACGCAGGGCGAGCCCGCCGCATCGGGCGAGGCGACGCCGGACGGCGACGTCACGCAGCCGCTCGGCGGCAGCCACTCGGGCGAGGACGGCTACGTCGCCGTGAGCCCCGGGGGCGTCTCGGGCGAGCAGGACGCCGCCTTGACCGTCGACGACGAGGACTCGCACTCGGCCGACCCCGAGGCGAACGCCCACCGTGGCGACATCGGCGCGAACCGCGGCGGCAGCGGCGGCCGCTGACCCGTGTGAGACCCCGGGAGGGCGCCGAGACCCACGTGCGCGAGCCGGGGCCTCGGCCCCTTCGTGAGGTTTCGGCGGCGACCGGGTGGTGCATGCTGGTGGGGATGACTGACACGCGCCCCCACCTCGACGACTTCGCCCGCTTCATCCAGGCCTCGCCCTCGTCCTTCCACGCCGCGGCCGAGGCCGCCCGCCGGCTCGACGACGCCGGGTTCACCGCCCTCGACGAGACCGCCGAGTGGCCCTCGGGCCCGGGCCGTCGCTACGTCGTGCGCGACGGCGCGGTCATCGCCTGGATCGAGCCGGCCACCGCGACGGCCACGACGCCGTTCCGCGTCGTCGGAGCGCACACCGACTCCCCCGGCTTCAAGCTGAAGCCCAAGCCGACGACCGGCACCCGCGGCTGGCTGCAGGCCGGCGTCGAGGTCTACGGCGGTCCGCTGTTCAACTCGTGGCTCGACCGCGACCTCGAGTTCGCCGGCCGACTGGTCACCCGCAGCGGCGAGACGCACCTGGTGCGCACCGGGCCGCTGCTGCGCTTCCCGCAGCTCGCCGTCCACCTCGACCGGGGCGTCAACGCCGAGGGCCTGAAGCTCGACCCCCAGCGCCACCTGAACCCCGTGGTCGGGGCGGGGCCGCTCGACGAGGCCGACGTCCTCGGCCACCTCGCCGGGTTGGCCGGGCTGACCGGAGACGACGTGACCGGGTACGACGTGGTCGTGGCCGACACCGCGCCTCCTGCGGTCCTGGGCATGTCGGGCGAGCTCTTCGCCGCCGGGCGCATGGACAACCTGTCGTCGACCCACGCCGGTCTCGTCGCTCTGGTCGAGACGGCGACCTCGGGCGTCGAACTCGACCACGTCGCCGTGTTCGCGGCGTTCGACCACGAAGAGGTCGGTTCGGCCACGCCGTCGGGTGCAGCCGGGCCGCTGCTCGAGGACGTCCTGGCCCGGGTCTCGGCCGGTCTCGGGGCGACGACGACCGATCACCGCCGGGCCCTCGCCGGGTCGTGGTGCCTGAGCGCGGACGCCGGGCACGCGGTGCACCCGAACTACCCCGAGCGGCACGACCCGGTCAACCAGCCGGTCGTCAACCGCGGGCCGCTGCTCAAGATCAACGCGAACCAGCGCTACGCCACCGACGGGCTCGGGGCGGCCGAGTGGTCGCGGGCGTGCGAGCAGGCGGGTGTGCCGTTCCAGGAGTTCGTCTCGAACAACTCGGTGCCCTGCGGCTCGACCATCGGACCGATCACCGCGACGCGACTCGGCATCCGGACGATCGACGTCGGCATCCCGTTGCTCGGCATGCACTCGGCCCGCGAGTTGTGCGGAGCCGACGACCCGGCCTACCTGTCACGCGCCGCCGCCGCCTTCCTCGCGCCGGACGCGTAGACCCGGCGCGGGCCCGATCCGCAGGCCCGGCGCGGACGGCCGCGGCCCTGCCCTGCTCTGCTCTGCTCTGCTCTGCTCTGCTCTGCTCTGCTCGAGGCGGTTCGCCGTGACATGACGGTCTGACATGTCACGGTAGTTTGGTGCGATGCACGAGGCGAATCGACTACGACTGGCGAACGTCGAGATCAGGTACGGGCGCCGACAGGTGGTGGCCGCTCCCGCACTCGAGATCGCCCGATCGTCCACGACAGCGCTCGTGGGAGCATCCGGCAGCGGCAAGAGCTCTCTGCTTCGCTGCCTGACGGGCCTCCAACGCCCTTCCTCGGGTCAGGTCTTCGTCGACGACCTCGATCTGACGTCCCTGTCCCCCTCCCGGCTCGCTCGGCGACGGCGAGAGCTGTTCGGCATCGTCCTTCAAGACGGCGGCCTCGTACCGTCGTTGTCGGCCTTGGACAACGTGCAGATCGCTCTCGACCTCCGCCGCATCCCGAAGTCGCGATCCACTGCCCGATCGACCCTCGCCGACCTCGGCCTGACCAGACTGGCCGACCGGCGACCCGACGAGCTGTCCGGCGGCGAGCGGCAGAGGGTCGCCTTCGCCCGGGTGCTGGCCCAACGGGCACCTTTCGCGACGTTGGACGAACCGACCTCGAGCCTCGACGCCGAGAGCCGCGCCGACGTCGTCGACGGCATCCGTGCGCTCGCGGCCGCGGGGTGCGGCACGGTGCTGGTCACGCACGATCTCGAGCTCGCCGCCAGCGTCGACGCCGTCGCGGCGATCACCGAGGGGCAGGTCGTCACGCATCTGACCCCGACGACGGCGTCGGACATCCGCCGGCGGATGCGAGCCGTGCACGACACACAGAGCGAAAGATGATCGGCCTCGCTCGTCTCGCCGCGGCCTCCCTGCGCATGCTCGCGACCGATCGGGCCACCTGGTTCGCCTACGGCGCCGTCGTCCTGGTCACCACCGTCGTCGCCGGCCTCGCCCTGACGGGTGTCGACTCGGCAGGCGGTGCGCCCGCCCCCCTCGTAGGCATCGTCCGCTCGTGGACGACTCCCGCGGCGTTCATGGCCGTCGTCGCCGGCACGACGTGCCTCGCCGCCGTGTCACGGCTGACCCAGTCACAGTTCGACCCGACCCGTCTCGCCTGGGTGCCCTTGGGCGTCCTGCCGTGGCAGGGGCGCGCGCTCATCGCCCTCGAGACGGCCGTCGTGACGGTCGCGGCCGCCACGGGGGGTGTCGCCATCGTGATCGTGACGGCCACGGCCCTCAACCCCCTGACAACTCCCTGGGGCTCCCTCGTCCTCACCACGGGTCCACTGGTCACCGTCGGCACATCGGTCGTCGTCACCTTGTGACTGACCCCGGCGCTGGTAGGTGCGACGAGCCGCTTCCCGCCGCGTCCGCGACGGGCCGGGCTCGGCCGCGTGCTCGGTTGCGCGATCCCCGTCGCGGCCGTCGTGGTGCTCCTGGCCCTGATGCCGTCGACTTCGATGAGGGACGACGACGTGGCCGGGCTGGTGCCCTGGTCGCTCCTCCTCGTCGTCCTCGGCTCCGTCGCCGCGTCCACGATCGGCCCTGCGGCCTGCCGTCTCGCCGCCGCCGGGCTCGGTCTGGTTGCGCGGGGTACCCGATGGACCATTCCCCGACTCGCCTTCCAGGCCGTCGCGGACGGCGTCCGCCGCGATGGCGCGGGCATCTCGGTGCCGATGGTCGGCGTCGCCGTCCCCGGCGGACTCGCCGCCGTCTTCCTGGCGGGCGACGAGGCCCTCCGTGCGTTCGGTTCGCTGGTCACGTCGGAGACGACGATCAACTGGGCGGCCGTGACCGGTCTCGCCACGGCGCCCGCCCTCCTCGCAGCGGTCACGGGTGCACTCGTCTTCAGCCTGTCGGCCCCGATCCGTCGAGACACCGGGCGAGCACTGCTCGCCGCGGGAGCCGCCCCGGCGACCCTTCGGGCCATCGCCTCCTTCGAGGCCGTCCTGCTCTGGGCTCTCGGGGCCCTTGGCGCCGTCGCCGTGGTAGCGGTCTCGGCCTTACCTCTGTTGTCGGCCGCCCAGGCCGACCTCGGCACGTGGGCGGCCGTGATCGTGAACCCGGTCACCCTGTGCTGTTCCGGGCTCGCCCTCGTCGCACTGCTGATGGGTAGTTCGTTCGGCCGACGGTCGTGACCGACGGCGGATCAGCCGAAGGCCTCCACCGCCGGCGCCCCGAGCGCCCAGGCCAGGATCGCCGGCCACTCGCCGTAGCCCGAGTCCGGGGTGAGGTGACCGCCTCGGGGCACGACGACGACCGGGGCATCGACCCGCGCCTCCCAGGTGTCGACCGGGCCGAGCGGCAGCCACTCGTCCTCGTCCCCGGCGACGACGACCGACTCGGCGTCGCCCCCGAGCGCGAGCCGCCGCCCGTCGAACAGCTCCCCGGCCACGAACGCGTGGATCGGCTGGCCGGCGATCAGCTCGGGCGACGGAGGCGCGACCAGCGCGACCCGGTCGGCGGACGGAGGCGCGACGCCGGCCTGCAGCCTCAACCAGAGCAGGCACGAGAGGCTGTGGCACAGCACCGTCACCGGACGGCCCGCGGGCAGGGCGGCCCGTTCGTGTCGCACCGCGGCGTCCCAGGCGGCGGGCGTGGGCTCGTCGGCGTCGGGCAGCTGCGGGTAGCGCACCACGTGTCCGCGGGCCTCGAGCTCGCCGGCGAGCCAGCGCTGCCAGTGCCCCTCGGGACGATGGTTCTGCCAGCCGTGCAAGATCAGGAAGGCCGTGGGCGGGGTCGGCGTCGGGGCGGTCGCGTCGGTCACGGTCCGATCATGCCCCGACCCGGCGTCCTCACGTGGCAGGGTCGACCCATGACGTCACACCCGTACCGCGCCCGGTTCGGCGACGGCTACGCCTTCGAGGGCGAGCCCACCCTCGACGGTCCGCCGCCGACCGGATTCCACGTGACGACGCGCAGTCGGGTGATCGGCCACGGCCAGGCAGCCTTCGAGGCCGCAGGGGACGCCGTGCTGCACTGGCAGGTGCACCGCGGCTCGGGCTTCGTGCCCCTCGAGGTGCCCGTCCGCGTGGCCGTCGGTGCGACGAGCGTCTGGGGCGTGACCCTCGGCCCCGTGCACCCACCGGTCGCCTGCCGGGTGTTCGCCGTCGTCCGGTCCGCCACCGAGATCGGCTTCGGACACGCCGCCCTGGTCGGCCACCCGCAGCGCGGCTGGGAGAGCTACCGCGTGCACCACCACGACGACGACCGCGTCACCCTCGACATCCGCGTCGTCTGGCTCCCCGCCGCGTGGTGGATGCGGGCCGCCGGGCCGGCGTCCGCACTCGCCCTCTCGCTGATCCTGCGGCGCAACCTCCGCGCCCTCGACGTCGTCGTGGCCTCCGCCTGACGGCACCGCGCCCTCACCGGACGGCCCGGTCACCCTCCATGGGGACGAGGAGGCGCGGCTCATGAGACCAGGTCGTCGAGCCACCTCTGCCAGGCCGACCCGGTCGCGGCGGCGTCGGCCCCGTCGGCGAAGTCGTGGACGCTGACGCTCACCCCGGCCCCCCGGGCCTCCCGCCCGAAGACGCGGACGAGCGCGCTCGCGGTCCGCAGCCCCACGAACGACGCGGTGCGGTACGAGAGTCCCGCGGCGACCGGACCGACGCCGGGCAGGTCGACCACGACGGCGTCACCGACCTCGACGTCGTCGGCCAGGTCGAGGGCCTGCAGCACCCGGGCGGCCGATCCCGCCGCCCGCGACGACTCCGGGGCGTCGACGCTCGTGAACGTGGCCTCCCGCCCCGTGAACCATGCGACGTACTCGGCGAGGGTCTGCAGGTAGAAGTCGGTGTGCTCCTCGACGCCGGGCACCTGCCCCTCGTCGAAGACGCTCGAGTGCCGGTAGGTCAGCCGGGTCGCCTCCTCGGTGTCGTCGCCTGCCGCGAGGGCGAAGTCGAGCTCGTTGAACCAGCCGCCCTCGCCCTCCATGCGGTTGGCGTAGTGGCGACCCGGTCGCCAGGCCGTGACCACCGCACCCGGCCCGGCCGCGCCTCCCACCCGGGGTTCGACCTCACCGGGCCAGAGCCACCCGCCGGTGCCCGTGGTGACGGCGTCGAAGACCACGGCGGGAGGCGCGGCGAGGGTGACGGTCCGGACGATGTCGGCAGCGGGCACGATGACTCTTCTCTCGTCGAGGCGGGTGGGTCGAGGCGGGTGGGTCGAGGCGGGTGGGCCGCGGACGGTGCGCCGGGGCGGGACCCGGCGGGGTCAGCCTGCCACCGGGGGCCCCGCCCGCGCCACCGTCCCGGGCTCCGAGCCCACCGTGCCACACTGATCCGATGACCCCTCGACGTCGCCACGCCGGTTCGCCACGGCGTTCGGCCGCCCGCGACGCCTCGCGAGCGGGGGACGTCGACACGACCGTCACCGTGCGTCGCGTCGAGCGGGGCGACCTCTACGTGCGGGTCAACACGATCGGCGACACCGGCGACCGTCCGTTCGTCCTCGTGCCGGGCATCGGCGTCTCGTCCGACTACTTCGAGCGCCTCGCGCCGAACCTCAACGAGTTCGGCCCCGTGCACGCTCTCGACCTGCCGGGCTTCGCCGGGGTGCCGCACCCGGGTCACGCCCTGAGCATCCGCGAGTACGCCGACCTCGTCGGCACCGCCATCGACGAACTGGGACTCCACGACCCGGTCGTCGTCGGGCACTCGATGGGCACGCAGATCGTCGTCGACCTCGCCGCGCGCCGACCCGACCTGTCGACCGTCGTGCTGATCGGGCCGGTGATCGATCCGGCCCATCGACACGTGCTCGAGCAGGCGGTGCGGTTCGCCCGGGCCGCCTGGCACGAGCCCGGCCGGGTGAAGTTCCTGGCCCTGAGCGCCTACGTGCTCTGCGGGGTGCGTTGGTTCTCCCGCATCCTGCCGAAGATGATGACGTACCCGATCGAGCAGCACCTGCCGCAGATCGCCGCCGACACCCTGGTCATCCGGGGCGAGCACGACGCCGTCGCCCCACGCGAGTGGGTGCGCCGCGTCGGCGAACTGCTGCCCTCGTCCCGCCTGTGGGAGATGCCCGGGGCCGCCCACTCCGTCATGCACGCCCACGCCGAAGAGGTCGCCAAGCTCTGCGTCGAGCACGCCCAGCAGCCGATCCGGCACGACGAGGGCGTCGAGCTGCACCACTACGTCGACGCGGGGGACGGCGACGAGAGCGACGACTTCAGCCCCAGCCCGGCCGACTTCGTGAAGGCCGTGGGGGCGCGCCTGCGTTCGACCGCGGCGACCATGCGCGGTGACGACGAGGCCCTCGCGAAGGCCAAGACGGACCACGCCGAGTCGATGCAGGCGGCGTTCGACCGTCGCCAGGCCGAGAAGGCCGCGGCCGGCGCCGACCCCGACGACGGCCCGCACATCGAACCCACGACCGGCGGCGCCGACCGCTGACGGTGCGGCTCGTCCCGGCCGGGCCGGGCCGGGGCGCTGCGGGGTGAGGCGGGGCGGGTCGGGTCATGAACGCAGGAGGCGCGGGTCGCCTCGCCGCCGACCCTCACGCCCCCGAGACGGTCAGCCCGATCAGCACGAGGTTGAGGGCCACGACGACGACCACGGCCACCCAACCGGCGATCCGCGTCCCGACGGCGTTGACGCCCGTGCCCATGAGCGACCGGTCGCTCGTCGCGACGACGAGGGGCACGAGGGCGAAGGCGATGCCGAAGCTCAGCACGACCTGGCTGAGCACGAGCAACCACGTCGGGCTGATGCCCGTCGCGAGGAGCACGAGGGCCGGGATCAACGTGACGACCCGACGCACCATGAGCGGCACCTGCACGTGCAGCAGGCCCTTCATGATCTCGGCGCCCGCCATCGCCCCGATCGACGTGGACGCGAGACCCGACGCGAGGAGGCCGACGGCGAACAGGACGCCGATCACCGGCCCGAGCGCCGCCGCGATGGCCCGCTGGGCCCCGGGGATCGTGTCGGTGCCGTCCTGACCCGACAGGGTCGAGGCCGCGAGCACGAGCATGGCGATGTTGACGCCGCCGGCGACGAGCAACGCCAGCACGACGTCCCACCGGGTGGCCTTCAGCACGCGGGCACGGTCCGCCCCCTCGGCCACGACGCCGTGGTGGTCGCGGGTGAGCGCGGAGTGCAGGTAGACCGCGTGCGGCATGACCGTCGCGCCGAGCATCGACGCGGCGAGCAGCACGGCCGTGCTGTCCTCGAAGCGGGGCACGAGACCGGCGAGCATGCCTCCGGCCGACGGCGGGGCGAAGAGCAGCCCCGCGCAGAAGCCGAGCGTGAGGACGGCGAGCAGGGCGATGACGACGGTCTGGAACACCCGCCCGCTGCGGTACCTCGTGAGCAGCAGCAGGCCGAGCGAGACGAGGCCGGTGATCAGGCCCCCGACGACCAGCGGCACCCCGAAGAGCAGCTGGAGCGCGAGGGCTCCCCCGATGATCTCGGCGACGTCGGTCGCGGCCGCCACCAGCTCGGCCTGACCCCAGTACGCCAGCCGGAGGGGCCGACGACGGAGGCGCGTGCCCATCACCTCGGGCAGCGACCGACCCGTGACGATGCCGAGCTTCGCCGACAGGTACTGGACGAGCACCGCGATGGCGTTCGCGAGGACGAGCACCCAGAGGAGCGTGTACTGGTACGCCGCCCCGGCCGTGAGGTTGGCGGCGACGTTGCCGGGGTCGACGTACGCGATCGCGGCGACGAACGCCGGGCCGAGCAGGGTGCCGCGCGGTCGGGCGTGCACGACCTGCGGGGCACGGCCGTCACGGGGGTGGTCGGCGTCGGAACGGCGGGTGTCGGACGAGCTCATGCCTCGACCCTAGCAAGGTTTCGGTACGCCGAAACCTTGGTGTGAGGCCTCCGTAACCCGCCCGCACACCGAACGCCGCGCCCGAACGCCGAGAACCCCGTTCACGAAGACGAACCACGATTGATCGGGGTTCTTCTTCGCGAACGGGGTTCTTCTCGGTGATCGGAGTGCAGCCGACCCGACCGCGCGGGGGTGTTACTCCGTGGCGGCGGTGATCTTCGCGACGCCGACGAGCATCTCGTCCTGGACGGCGTCGGTCCCGAAGGTCTCGTTCAGCAGTGACGCGGCGGCAGCGCTGACGTGCACCGTCGTGCCCTCGAGCACGGCGTTGCCGTCGACGACCTCGAGGGGCTTCAGCGTGCCACCCCAGAGGTTGAACAGGTAGGCGTCCTCGGCGGCGACGGTGCCGTTGGCGGTCACGGTGCCGTAGAGCTTCGACTCACCCGGGTCGATGCGGAAGTCGGTGAGTTCGACGACGGTGCCGTCGGCCGAGGTCAGCGACAGGCCGGAGCCGTCGTGGTCGATCTCGCCCTGGACGTAAGGTCGCACGTCGCTGTCGGGGCCGTAGTAGTCGACGTTGCCACCCGTGATGGGGAACGCGAAGGTGCCGTCGGTGAAGGTCGCGGTGCCCACGACGCCGGGGGTCAGGCCCAGGCTCGTGAGGGCCTCGACGAAGGACGCGTCCACGGCGACCTGCGTGTCGACGCCGTTCGACAGATCCGAGATGGACGCCTCGGGCAGCATGCTCTCGCCGGGGCCGGGTTCACGGGTCTGGTTGACGGGGTGCGTCGGGGCCGTGTTGTTGCTCTCGGAGTCCGAGGTCGAGGCGCAGGCCGCGAGCGAGAACACGAGGGCTCCGGTGGCGACGACGCCGAGGACGCCTCGACCGAGGGAGGAACGGAAGGGGGTGCGCATGAATGGTCCTTGTCTGTGCTGCCCGGTGGGGTTGATCGGTGTTCGACGCCCGGGCCGCGTCGGATGGGGCGAGGGGGCGAGGGGGCGACCCGGCCGGGACGCCCCCTCGCGGCGCTCAGTCCTCTTCGGAGAAGAAGCGGTCGACCTTGCGGTGGTACCGCTGACCCAGCAGGCCACCGAGGACGGCACCTGCGAAGCTCAGGACGACGACGAGGCCGAGGCCGATGAGACCGGCGAGGGACGACGACTGCAGGTCGTCCATCGAGGGCACGAACGGGTTCGGCGACGACGAGTCTCCGGTCTGGGTGCCGACGACGCCGACGACGATCGCCAGGACGATCGTGATGACCAGACCCCAGAGCCAGGTCGCGAGCCCCTGCTTGAAGCCGCTGAAGCGGGCGATGCGCGACGCCGTGTAACCACCGATGAGGTACCCGAAGAAGATGATCGCGAGCACCACGATGCCCGAGGTCAGCGCGAGCACGTCGGCGTTGTCGGTCGTGAAGCTGCGCAGGTCGGCCATGGCGGTCGAACCGGATGCGACCCCGCCCCAGGCCGCGAGGACGCCGCCGAAGATCGTGATCATGACGAGGCCGAAGCCCGTCGCGGCGAACCAGCCGAGCAGGCCGGCGCCGAAGCGGATGCCGCCGAACTCCTCTTTCTGCTGGGCGAGCAGCTCACGGCGCACCGACACGTGGTCGATGCCCGAGTCCTTGACGAGGGGGTAGGCGTGGGAGCCGGTGTCGCGGCCCGCGGCGGCTCCTGCGGCCGCGCCTCCGGCTGCCGCCGCGGTGGGGGCGACGGCGGTGGGGGCGTCCTGACCGAACGAGGGCTGACGCTCGGCCGCGGCGCGGTCGGTGGCGCCGCGTTCGGCGTCCGAGCGGTCGTCGACCCACCCGTCGTGCGAGGACGAGGAGGCGCCGGTCGCCGCGGTCGCGGACGCCGCGGTGGCCGTGTC
>NZ_JACYNS010000084.1:0-11224 GCF_014839405.1 Frigoribacterium sp. CFBP 13605
CGCGAGCTCGACGCTCTCGTCGACGGCCGCGTGGACGGCCACGCGCGTCGAGAGGAGCTGGTGCGCGCCGAGGCCCGCGAGACCGCCGACTCCTCACGACGGGTCGTCGGCCAGGCCGCCGCCCTGCTGGCCCGCCCCGGCAGCGGGGGCATGGTGGGCGACCTGCTCGCGGCCGGCGACGGCGCCCAAGAGGTGCTCAAGGGGCTGAGCCTGTCGAGCAAGCTGGGCGAGAACGTCGGTCGCCTCCGCGAGCGGGCCCAGGCCGCCGACAACCTCGCGACCTCGCTGGCCGACCAGGCCGCCGTGGCGCTCGCCGAACGCGACCGGCTCGCGGCCGACGCGCAGACCGCACTCGACGAGGCGGCCGCGGCCAGCGTGACGGCCGAGGCCGACCTCGCGGCCGTGGACGACGAGAAGGCCACCCTCGCCGCCCAGGTCGCCCTGCTCGAGGACGACCGCATGACGCTCGAGCAGGCCTACGCGCAGGCACAGGCGGCCGCGGCTGCGGCCGCCGCCGCCGCTGCGCGTCCCGCCCCCGCCGCGGGTGGTGGCACGGGCCCCGTCGCGCCGGGCACGGGCGGTCCCGGCCCGGGCGTCACCGTGCCCGACCCGGGCACCGGGTGGGTCGCCGCCATCCGCGCGTTCGGCTCGTACCAGGCCTACGGCTACCGCATCCACCCGATCACGGGCGAGTACAAGCTGCACGCCGGAGCCGACTTCGGGGCCTCCTGCGGCACGCCGATCTACTCGGTCTCGGCCGGTCGCGTCAGCTACGCCGGGCCGTCGAGCGGCTACGGCAACCTGATCGTCGTGGACCACGGCGGCGGGGTCAGCAGCGCCTACGCCCACATGGAACGCAACGGCATCTACGTCTCGGTCGGCCAGCAGGTCGCGGCCGGCCAGAACATCGCCGGCGTCGGCACCTCGGGCGGCTCGACCGGCTGCCACCTGCACCTCGAGGTGCGGCAGGGCGGCGTCCCGACCGACCCCGTGGTCTTCCTCGCGTCGAAGGGCGTCCGCTGACGACCCGAGTTCAGCTCGAGTACTGGTAGCGGCACTGCGCGATCAGGACGTCCGTCTCGGTCACCTTGTAGACCAACCTGTGCTCGTCGGTGAGGCGGCGAGACCAGAATCCGTGGAAGCCGTGCTTCAAGGCCTCGGGCTTGCCGATGCCTTCGTTCCCGTTGCGTTCGATGTCGCGGATCAGGGTGTTGATGCGCTTCAGCACCTTCCGGTCTTGCGTCTGCCAGTACACGTAGTCGTCCCAGGCGTCGTCGTCGAAGACGATCCTCATCCGTGCAGTTCTCGCTCGCTCCCGCCGCCCTCGCTCAGACGCTCGATCGCGCCGAGCAGGCGCCGCGCGTTGGCCGGGCTGCGCAAGAGGTAGGCCGCCTCTTTCAACGACTCGTAGTCGTCGAGCGCGACGAGCACGACGGGATCGTGCCCGGCGCGGGTGATGACGACCTCTTCGCGATCGTCGATGACCGCGTCGAGCGTCGCCGCGTAGTTCGCCCGCGACTCGGAATAGGTGAGTGTCTTCATCGTTCCTCCTGAGTACAGGAAATTGTACGTCCGAGAGGTCCGTGTCACAAGACGGCGAGGAGACTTCGCGCGCCTCGTCCATCGGTTCGTCAGATCGACGCGGCTTCGGCCCGGATCTCGTCGACGACGGTGCGGACGGCCGGCCGGGCCGCCCGGTCGGGTCGCATCAGCGCCTCGAGGTGGCGCCCGGCGCGGACGTTCTCGAGCGTCGCGAGGTGGAACCGACCTGGCGCCCGCGAGGCCGACGTGTGACGCGGGACGAGGGCGACCCCGTGGCCGGCCGCCACGAGGTTCTCGATCAGGGGCAGGTGCACCGTGCGGTGGACGACCTCGGGTGCGACGCCCGACTGCAGGGCCATCGACACCAGCACGCGGTCGATCGGGTAGCCCTCGGGCACGCCGATCCACGGCTCGCGGATGACGTCGTCGACGGCCACCCGACTGCGGTCGGCCAGTCGGTGGCCGAGGGGGAGGGCGACCTCGAGCGGTTCGCGCAGCAGCGACACGACGGTCGTCGAGCCTCGGCCCGGCGGCAGCACGCCGTCCGACCGGTGGGCGAGCACCACGTCGAAGTCCGCCGTCAGCGGGGCGAACTCGTCCTCGGAGACGTCGCGGTCGGCCACGTCGAGCTCGATGCCCGGGTGCGACCGCATGCGGTGCAGCACTCCGGGCAGCAGGAGCTCGGCCGCCGAGGCGAACACGGACACCCGCACGACGCCACCCGTGCCTCCGCGGACGGCGTCGAACGCCGCCTCGGCCTCGGCGACCGCGGTCGCGACCCCGACCGACGCCCGGGCCAGCGCCCGGCCCTCCTCCGTGAGCACGACGCCCCGGCCGACGCGACGGACGAGCTCGACCCCGAGCTGACGCTGCACCGTCTTCAGCTGCTGTGACACGGCGCTGGGTGACCGGTGCGTGGCGGTCGCGACGGCGGTGACGCTGCCGCGGTCGGCGAGTTCCCGCAGCAGGTCGAGATGGGTCAGATCCATGAAGGCAGCCTACAAAGTGCACGCGGCGATCTGCGCTGGTCCTGAACGGTCCGGCACGCCACGATGGAGACGTGACCGTCCGTGACCGCCTCCTCGCCCTCGTCGTCGCCGTCTGCTGGGGCATCAACTTCCCCGTGACGGCGATCGCCCTCGAGCACTTCCCGCCGTTCCTGCTCGTGGCGCTGCGCTTCACGTTGCTCGCGGTGCCGACCGTGCTGCTGGTGCCGCGTCCGGCGATCCCGTGGTCGCGCCTCCTGCTGGTGGGGGCCACCCTCGGCATGCTGCAGTTCGCCTTCCTCTACCTCGGCATCGCGGCGGGCATGCCCTCGGGTCTCGCCTCGCTGGTGCTGCAGGCGTCGGCGCCGTTCACGGTCGTGATCGCCGGCTTCTGGCTCCGGGAACGCATCACCCGTCGGCAGGCGATCGGCATCGGCATCGCCGTGGTGGGGCTCGTCGTCATCGCGGGGCACCGGTCGCAGGTCGCCGCGTTGCTCCCGGTCGTGCTCACGCTGTGCGGTGCGCTCGGCTGGGCGATCGGCAACGTGGCCGTCCGACGGGCCGCGCCGCCCAACCCGATGCACCTGACGCTGTGGATGTCGATCGTCGCGCCGGTGCCGATGCTCGCCCTGTCGTTCGTCGTCGAGGGCCCCGAGCGCATCGGTGAGAGCCTCGGCACGGTCTTCACGCTCGAGGCGCTGCCGTCGGTGCTCTGCCTGCTCTACCTCGTGCTGATCGCCTCGGTCGTGGGCTACGGCATCTGGACGCGCCTGCTCTCGGTCTACCCCTCGGCCACTGTCGCACCGTTCTCGATGCTCGTGCCCGTGGTCGGCGTGCTGGCCTCGTGGCTGGCGTTCGGCGAGGTGCCCGACCTGGTCGAGCTCGTCGCCGGCGTCGCGGTGGTCGGCGGCGTGCTCTACGCCAGCCGGGTGCCGAGAGCCCGCGCCGCGGACGGCGACCCCGAGGAGGCGCGGGTCGCCCCGCCCGAGCCGGTGCCCGTCCCCGAGACCGACACCGCGCCTCCCGGGTCGCCCCTCAGGCGGTGACGGGCTTCTTCATCTGCACGGCGGTCGTCTCGTAGCCGAGCGATTCGTAGAGGTGGCGGGCGACCTCGTTGTAGCCGAACACATTCAGGCCGAGGGTCTCGGCGCCGTGACGGGCGGCGGCCTGCTCGGCGAGGAGCATCGTCGCCCGGCCGAGTCCGGCACCGCGGTGGGCCTCGTCGATCTCGACGTCGAAGACCCACCAGTCCGACGAGCCGGGCACGCGGGGTGCGATCCAGAGGATGCCGACGGGCTCACCCGGTCGGGCGTCGTCGATGACGTCGTAGACGAGGTGGCCCTCGGCCGGTGCCCCGTCGGGGAAGGCCTCGCCGAACGAGCGTCGGGCGGCCTCGGCGGCCTGCTCGGGGGTCTCGCCGGCGAGCACGCGGGACTTCTCGTACTCGGCGGTCGAGCGTCGCATCCAGGGCACGAGGCGGGAGGTGGGCATGGGCACGAGGCTGAGCGTCATGCCCGCACGCTAGCGCGCCGTGACCATGCGCGGCACGCGACGTCACGAGCCGCAGGCGGACCGGTCGGTCGTACCCCGAAACGCTTCGCCACGCGTACCCCGGCGACGGTCGGAGGGCGCAGGTCGCCCCGGTAACGTGTGCAGCGGCCGGCGGGGGGCGGCCGTGCGGTGCCTCGCAGGGGCACCGTCTCGACCCGCAGGAGAGACCCACCCGATGCCCCAGCAGAAACGTGCCCAGGCGACCCGCGCCGCCATCATCCGAGGGGCCGCCGTCGTCTTCGACGAGCACGGCTACAGCGAGGCCTCGCTCGACCTCGTCGCCGAGACCGCCGCCGTGACCAAGGGCGCGCTCTACTTCCACTTCCGCTCGAAGGCCGACCTCGCGAACGCGGTCATCGCCGAGCAGCACGCGCTCTCGCGCGCCTACGCCGACCGGGTGTCCGAGACCGCGGGCAGCGGTGCCGAGGCGCTCATGCTCTCGTGCGCGTCGCTCGCCACGCAGCTCACCACCGAGGTGCTCGTGACGGCGGGCATCCGTCTGACCACCCAGTCGCCGAGCCGCGACCTCCGGGTCGAGCACCCGTACCTCGACTGGCAGGCCCAGATCTCGGGGCTCGTCGAGCGCGCGGTCGCCGAGGGCGACTTCCGGGCCGACACCGACGTCGAGAGCGTCGCCCGCTTCGTCGTCGGGTCGTACGCCGGCGTGCACATCGTGTCGCAGGCCCTGACCGCCCGCGCCGACCTCTTCGACCGGCTGCGCGACATGTGGGCGTTCGTGCTGCCGACGGTCGTGGCCCCCGGGCACGAAGGCCTGACCAGCTCGTTGCCCCCGCTGATCAGGCCGTCGGACGTTCCCCCGTCCCCCGACGTGTCCTCTGTGGACCCAGTTTAGATACTGGCCGACCGGTTTCCCAGTCCCTCGAGGAGGGGGCGGGTCAGGACGGTGGCCGCGGCGGGGTG
Source organism: Frigoribacterium sp. CFBP 13605 (assembly GCF_014839405.1). NCBI lineage: Bacteria > Bacillati > Actinomycetota > Actinomycetes > Micrococcales > Microbacteriaceae > Frigoribacterium > Frigoribacterium sp. CFBP 13605. The sequence continues at coordinate 5,001 of NZ_JACYNS010000084.1, forward strand.
AGCTCGGCCAGCACCCGCCGGATCTCCGCGTTGTCCGCGGCCAGGGCCGCCGTGTCGATCCCGGAGAGCAGTTCGCCGTCGTCGTGCGGCACGGTGAGCTGCCGCTGCCACTCGGCCTCGTAGAGGGCGTCGCGGTAGCCGGAGGACTCACGGCACCGGGCGTCGGCCGTCGCGATCTCGATCTCGTCGTCGGTCGGCGACGTGCTCGAGTCGAGCGTCTCGAACCGGTCGGCCATCTCGAGGGTCGGCATGCCCGACGGGTCGGAGGCCACGTCGCCCACCCGGGCGTCTTGCATGCACCCGCGCCAGTCGTCCCAGGTCGCCGTCACCGTGGGGTCGTCACGGGCCCCCTCGAACGCGGCGTTGTTCAGGCGGACGAGCGACTGGGTGCGGTTCGAGTAGTCGTCCAGTGACGGCACCGTCCCGCGGGCGCGCTGCACGCAGGTGTCGAACCGGGCGGACCTCTCGTCCGTCCAGGGTTGCGACGAGAACTCGGACCAGGCGGCCGCCCCCGCGTCGATGACCGACAGGGCGTGGTAGCCGCGGGTCTCGGCCGTCGCCAGGTCGAAGGCCCGGAGGCGCAGCGAGCCGTTCATCGACAGCTCGCCCGCCCGGTCGCCCGCCGCCACGTCCCGCCACGGCACCACGAAGTCGTCGTGACCGGCCGCGACCATGCACTGCTGCGCGACGAGCAGGAGGGCGTAGGACGACGAGGTCTCGCCGACCGGCACGTACCGGTCGAGCGGCATCGTCCACGCGTCGACGTCCTTCTCGGGGAGGTCGGGCAGGGCGTAGGCGGCGTTGGCCGGGATGCCGTAGGCGACGACGCCGGCGACCACCGCGACCACGGCTGCGAGCGTCACCCGCTTCGCGCGTCGCTGTCGAGGCGAGACTCCGCCGGGCGGGACGTCGCGGGTCGGGACGTTCTTCTCGTCGGTCATCGCGTGGCCCCCTCGTCGTCGCGGGCCGGGCCCACCAGGTCGTTCTCGTAGGCGAAGACGACGATCTGCACGCGGTTGCGCATGCCGAGCTTCTGCAGCACGGCGCGCACGTGGCTCTTGACCGTCGCCTCGCTCAGCCACGCGCTCTCGGCGATCTCGGCGTTGCTCAGGCCCCGTGCCACGAGCAGGAAGATCTCGCGCTCGCGGGGCGAGAGCACCTCGAGCGGTTCGGTCCGCCGCTTCGGCGACGGGGTCGGCACGGCGAACGCGTGCACGACGTCGAGAGCGGCGGCCGTGGTCGGGACGGGCTCGCCGGCCGCCGCCGCGCGGATCGTCGTCAGCACCTCGTCGGGCGTGGCGTCCTTCGTGAGGAACGCGTAGGCCCCGGCCTTCAACGCGCTGAACACGGCCTCGTCGCGCTGGATCGTGGTCAGGGCGACGACGCGCGGGGCCGAGTCGGGGTCGGTGCCGGCCGCCGCCACGATGCGCGTGGTGGCCTCGAGGCCGTTCATCACGGGCATGCGCAGGTCCATCAGCACGACGTCGGGCCGCTCACGCTCGACCAGGGCGACCCCGGCCGCCCCGTCGACGGCCGTGCCCACGCAGACCAGGTCGGCCTGCGCCTCGATCAGCATCTGCAGCCCGGAGGCGAACAGCGGCTGGTCGTCGACGACGACCACCCTCACGAGGGCAGGAGGCGCGGTGCGCGTCGTCGCGGTCGTCACGTCGGTCATGCGGGTTGCTCCGTCCAGGACTGCAGGAGTCCGATCGGTTCGGGAGTCGGCAGGAAGGCGGTGACGACGAAGACGCCGTCGTCGCCGAGCTCGGCCGTCAGCCAGCCACCGGCGAGCCGGGCCCGTTCGGTCATGCTGGCGATGCCGGTGCCCCGGCCGGTGCCGCGGCGGGCGGCGACGAGCGGGTCGTCGCCCGACGACGTCACCAGCAGGGCGAGGCCGGGCCCCCGCCAGTCGAGGGCGACGTCGACCGTGCTCGACGAGCCGGAGTGCTTGAGGGCGTTGGTCAGGCTCTCCTGCACGATGCGGAAGACCGCGAGTTCTTGCGAGGGCAACAGTTCGGAGGCGTCGCCGAGGTGCCGCAGGGTGACGGTCATGCCCACGTCGCGCATCGTCGTCGCGAGTCGGTCGAGGTCGGCGAGGGTCTCGCGGGGCGTCACGTCGTCGGCGTCCTGCTGGATGCGCTCGACCAGGTGCCGCACGTCGACCAACGAGGTGCGGCCGACGTCGGCGATCGTGCGCAGCGCCTGCTCGACGACCTCGGGACGGGTCGCCGACAAGGCGAGGGCGCCCTGCGCCTGCGACACGATCACCGCCAGCGAGTGGGCGAGGGCGTCGTGCACGTCACGGGAGATCCGGGCACGGTCGTGGGCGAGGCGCAGCTCGAAGTCCGTCTCGTGGAAGCGCGTCTCGGTGCGCTCGAGCACCTGCCCGATGCGGCGGACCCGCAGCACGCTCGAGAGGAAGATGCCGACCGCCCAGGCCGCGGCCGCGGCACCGAAGAGCGAGGCCGCCAGGGTGATCACGTCGGTCTTCGTGCCCTGGCCGCCGCCGACCCACGACGACCACACGTACGGTCGCGCGAGGGTGGGCACGGCCATCGCGATCGCGGCGAGTCCCGACGCGAGGCCGGCGGCGGCGAGGGCGACCAGCCGCACGGCGACCGAGCGGGCGAACGCCGCGAAGAACGACACGAACGCGAGGGCGAGGTACGTGGGCCAGGTGGTGTCCGTCGGGGGCTGCACCCAGCCGGCGAGCTGCAGGGCCGGGATCGTCACCATCAGGCCGATCGACGTCCACGGCATCCAGACCGCGAGGCCGACGGCCAGGCCGAAGAGCCCGAACAGGACGACGTTCTCGACGATCTCGCCCCGGCCGGCCTCGGCGATCGTCCACAGCAGCACGAAGACCGCGGCGGCGACGGGGGCCGCGAGGCGCGGCACCCAGGTGCGCAGGTCGTCGGGGATGGTGTCCATGTCGACGACCGTAAGGCGTCGTCGACCGGCCGCGCGCGCCTCCTGCGGGGTTTTCATCCTTGAGGACGAACGCGCCGGGGTGGGGACGAGCCGTCGGGCCCCGGGGACGCGGCGACGGCGCGCCCCCGGGTGGGGACGCGCCGTCGGCGTGGTGGGACTGGAGGGACTAGAGCGTGATCAGACCGTCGGTCTTGGTCGTCGCGGCGGCGAGGCGGGCCTCGACGTTGCTCCAGTTCACGATGTTCCAGAAGGCCTTGACGTAGTCGGCGCGCACGTTCTGGTAGTCGAGGTAGTAGGCGTGCTCCCACACGTCGAGCATCAGCAGGGGGACGAGGCCGAACGGCACGTTGCCCTGCTGGTCGAAGAGCTGGAAGACGCTGAGGCGCTGGCCGAGCACGTCGTACGCGAGCACGGACCAACCCGAGCCCTGCACTCCGAGCGCGGTGGCGGTGAAGTGGGCCTTGAACTTCTCGAGGTCGCCGAAGTCGCGGCCGATGGCCTCGAGCAGGTCGCCGGTGGGCTCGCTGGTCTCGGGGGTGAGGTTCGTCCAGAAGATCGAGTGGTTGACGTGGCCACCGAGGTTGAAGGCGAGGTCCTTCTCGAGCTTGTTGACGTTCGCCAGGTCACCCGTCGAGCGGGCCTCGGCGAGGGCGGCGTTGGCCGTGTTCGCGCCGGTGACATAGGTGTTGTGGTGCTTGGAGTGGTGCAACTCCATGATCTTCGCGCTGATGTGCGGCGCCAGAGCGGAGTAGTCGTAGGGCAGATCGGGCAGGGTGTACTCAGCCATGTGGGGTCCTTTCGAATTGACCTGCATCCACCGTACGACCTCCACCCATGCCGGGGTCAACGTTCTCCCAGCGCGGACGCAGCCTCGGGGCCCGGCGCCGTCGGGGGTCGTGCGTAGGCTGACGGGCGTACGACGCACCCGCGAACGACCCCGCTCCACCCCGAGGAGGCGCACCATGGCAGGATTCACCGGCTTCGGCAGGCGACGCGCGGCCGACCCGCGACTGCCCCCGGGGCAGTACCTCGAGAGCGGGTTCCCGGTCCTGTCGGCCGGCCCCACGCCGAACATCAAGCGGTGGGAGCTCCAGGTCGCCACCGAGACCGGGCAGCGCTCCCTCACCTGGGCCGACTTGCAGGCCCTGCCGCACGAGGCGATCGAGACCGACATCCACTGCGTCACGAGCTGGTCGAAGCTCGGCACCCACTGGCGGGGCGTCTCGCTCGACACCCTCTTCGACGGCCTCGAGACCACGCACGAGTTCGCGATGGCGACCAGCCACGGCGGGTACACGACCAACCTGCCGCTCGGCGAGCTGCTCGGGGGCAAGGCCTGGGTGGTCGACACCTACGAGGGGCAGCCGCTGCACGCCGAACACGGCGGCCCCGCGCGCCTCTTCGTGCCCGGCCTCTACTTCTGGAAGAGCGCGAAGTGGCTGCAGGGCATCCAGACCATGGCCACCGATCGTCGCGGCTTCTGGGAGAGCATGGGCTACCACCCGCACGGCGACCCGTGGAAGGAAGAACGGTACGCGTGAGCGACCCCGTTCCCGACCCCGGGGTCGGCGGCGTCACCGGGCTCGACCCTGCGGGTGATCCGTACGCCTGGCTGCCCGCCACGATCGTGTCGTCGGTCGCGCAGACGCCGCGGGCCCGGTCGCTGACCCTCGCGGTGCCCGGCCTCCGGCCCGCGCGAGCCGGCCAGCACGTCGACCTGCGGCTGACCGCGGACGACGGGTACACGGCCGTGCGGTCGTACTCGCTGAGCGACGTCAGGGCCTCCGGTGGCCGCGACGGGGCGCGGGGCGCAGGAGGGGCGGGCCCGGTCCCGCAGATCGAGGTCACCGTCGAGCGCCTGGACGACGGCGAGGTCTCGCCCTACCTGGTCGACGCGGCCGAACCCGGCGATCCGATCGAGGTGCGCGGCCCGATCGGCGGCTGGTTCGTCTGGCCGCCGACCGAGTTCGAGCCCGACTCGGCCGTCCACGCGGTGCTGCCCGAGCCCGAGGGGGCGACCCCGCCGACGGCGGCCCCCGTGCAGTTGATCGGTGGGGGCTCGGGCGTCGCGCCGCTGATGGCGATGGTGCGGACCCGAGGCCGGGACGCACCCCCGATGCGTCTGCTCGCCTCGGTGCGCGACCCGGGTTCGCGGTGGTACGTCGGCGAGCTGGACGAGGCCGCGCGCGCCTCCTCGGCTCGCGACGCGACGGGGTCTCGAGCGCCCCTCGTGGTCGACTGGGTCTTCAGCCGCACGGCTCCCGAGGGGCACGCACGGCCGGCGGGCCGACTCACCCGCGACGAGCTCGAGCGGCTCGTGCTGCCCGCGTCCGAGCATCCGTTGGTCTACGTCTGCGGGGCGAACTCGTTCGTGGCGGTCGTCGCCGGCTGGCTGGTCGAGCTCGGGCACGCGCCGACCCGCGTCCGCACCGAACGCTTCGGCGGCGTCTGAGGCCGCCCGCCGTCCGGCGGAGGTACCAGCCCCCACCCGAACGCCGGGCGTCAGGCGGGCGTGCCCTTCTCGGGCGCCGTGGTCCGGAAGTCGCCGCGCGTGACGTGCTGCTGCCAGAGCAACTCGGCCAGCGCCTCCGGGCTCTTGTCGCTGCTCTCGGGCTCGATGCCGCCGGGGATGATCAGCTGACCGACGTGGATGCCCTCGCCGGCGAGCTCGTCGTGGAGCAGCTGCGCGTAGGCGGTCAGCCCGGCGAAGGCGATGGAGGTGCCCGTCACCTTCGCGCCGGGCGTGACGGCCGAGCCGCCGTTGACGAAGAGGATGGTGCCGCCGCCGTCGGGCAGGAACCGCATGCCGGGCAGCACCTGGTGCACGGCTGCGACCGGCCCGTAGATCGAGAACTCGACCGGACCGACCAGGTCGGCGGGCATGGTCTCGAGCACGGGACGCATGAAGTCCTTCTGCGGCAGCGGGCTGTACTGCATGACCTGGATCGGTCCGAGCTGCTCGGTCGCCTGCTCGAGCGCGGCGGCGATGCTCGCCGGGTCGCGCACGTCGGCGGTGAAGCCCTGGGCCGTGACGCCGTCGGCCTCGAGTTCGGCCGCGAGGGCGTCGAGCCTGCCCTGGTGGCGGGAGACGAGGGCCACGCTGAAGCCCTCCGCGCCGAATCGTCGGGCCACGGCAGCGCCGAGCCCCTTGCCTGCACCGATGATCGCGAGTGTCGTCATGGGACCCATCCAACCGAGGAGGCGCGGGCCGGCACCCAGCCGGAGGGGTACGCGGGCCGCGTGGCCGCGTGGCCGCGTGGCCGGGTCGCCGGGTGGCCGCGTAGAGCGGGCAG
>NZ_JACYNS010000085.1:0-11032 GCF_014839405.1 Frigoribacterium sp. CFBP 13605
CGTCGCGCGTCGCGCGTGGCGCAGCGCGCGTCGCGTGGCGCACGTTGGGCGTGAGCGCGTCGCGTGGCGCGCGTTGGGCGTGAGCTCGTCGCGTGGCGCGTGGCGCGTGGCGAGACGTGCGTCGGCGCTCCGCACATCCTCGCTGGCGAGCTGCCGATGGTCACGGCCTCCCCCTCGGGGAAGCGCCGGCCGTCGGCAGCTCGTCGTCGTGTCAGCCGTCCGTGAGGTCGTGGACCATCGCGCAACCGACGGCCCGCGCCGCGTGATCCCGTCCCCCGACTGCCCCATGGCGCGGCGGTGCGGCCTGCATCACCCACGCCTCCTCAGCCCCGCCGGATTCGGTGCGGGTGCGGGTGCGGGCAACTCCTGTCTCGGGGCGCGCCCTGCCTCCGGGTCCCTGTCTTCTCCGCCCACGCCTCTTCAGGAGTCCTGCGTTGTCGACACGCGCCTCCTCGGCGGTGCTGCGTTGCCCGTGCGCGCCCTCCTCTGCCCCTGCAGGTGCGGGCAACTCCTGTCTCGGGGTGCGCCCCGCCTCGAGGTCCCTGTCTTCCCGGCCCGCGCCTCCTCGGCAGTCCTGCGTTGCCGACACGCGCCTCCTCGGGTATCTGCTTCCTCGGCGTCCGGGCCGACGCGGACACGGGCTTCGAGCGCGAGTAACGTCCGGGCACGTGCAGATGATGCAGACTTGCAGGCTGCGCACCCGACGTCACGCATCCCCGGGAGGCCGACCCATGACAAGCTCACCCACCACCTCGTCGAACGGCGCCCCGGGCGGAGGCACGCGCAGCCTCGTCCCGGCCCGGATGGACCGTCTGCCGTGGACGAGGTTCCACTGGTCGATCGTCGTGGGCCTGGGTTCTCCTGGGTGCTCGACGGGCTCGAGATCCAGATCGTGGCTTCGGCCGGGTTCCAGGCGGACCTCGGGCTCACCTCGGCCGAGGTCGGACTGCTGGGCACGATCTACCTCGTCGGCCAGGTCTTCGGGGCCCTCATCTTCGGGCGGATGGCCGACAGCCTCGGACGCAAGAAGCTGTTCATCCTGACCCTGGCGATCTACCTCGTGGCGAGCGCCATCGCGGGACTGTCGCCGAACTTCGTCTTCCTGGCCGTGTTCCGGTTCTTCGCCGGTGCAGGGATCGGCGGAGAGTACGCCGCCATCAACTCGGCGATCGACGAACTCATCCCGTCGAAGTACCGCGGACGCGTCGACATCGCGATCAACGGGACGTACTGGGGCGGCGCGGCCCTGGGCGCGACGGCCAACATCTTCTTGCTCGACCCCGACCTGTTCGCCGAGAACGTCGGCTGGCGCATCGGGTTCTTCATCGGCCCCGTGCTCGGCCTCGCGATCATCTACCTGCGCCGCCACATCCCGGAGAGCCCGCGGTGGCTGATGACCCACGGACGCGAGAAGGAGGCCGAGGCGACGGTCGACGACATCGAGGCCCGCGTCGAGAAGGACAAGGGCACCGACCACCTCACCCCCGTGTCGGACGACCAGGCCATCGAGGTGGTCGCGGCGGGGCGGATCGGGTTCGGCACCATCATCCGCACCCTGGTACACGACTACCCGAAGCGAACCTTCGTCGGCGCCGCGATGATGATCACGCAGTCGTTCCTCTACAACGCGATCTTCTTCACCTACGCACTCGTGCTGCAGAACTTCTACGGCACGAGCCCCAGCAGCACGCAGTACTTCTTCCTGATCTTCGCCGTGGGAAACCTGCTCGGGCCGCTGGTGCTGGGGCCGCTGTTCGACAGCTGGGGTCGACGTCAGATGATCTTCCTGACGTACGCCGTGTCGGCGGCGGTGCTCGCCGTGTCGGCGATCCTGTTCCAGGCGGACGTGCTGAACGCCGCGACACAGACCGCGTTCTGGAGCGTCTCGTTCTTCTTCGCCTCGGCAGGCGCGTCGTCGGCCTACCTGACGGTGAGCGAGATCTTCCCGCTCGAGCTACGGAGTCAGGTCATCGGCTACTTCTTCGCCCTCGGACAGATCGTCGGCGCCGTCGCTCCGAGCCTCTACGGCGCCCTCATCGGCGACGGGAGCGACCGGGGCCCCCTCACGGGCGGGTACTTCCTGGGCGCCGGCGTCATGCTGGTCGGCGGTGTCATCGCGCTCATCTTCGGAGTCGACGCGGCTCGCAAGTCGCTCGAGACGATCACCACTCCGCTGTCGGTCGTCCCCTCGTCGAAGCAGTCGCCGCGGAGCTGAGTTGCACTGGCCGCGCGGGCAGGGTGGCTGCACCGAGCCGCCGGGCGGCTTGGCCAGGCCGGCGGCTTGGCCAGGCCGGGCGGCGGGCTGTGCCTCGCGACCGGCTTGGCCCGGCCGTGCGGCGCGATGAAGGCCAGCGGGACGGGCCCCGAGCTACGCCGTTAGGTCCCCCCGATCAGGAACTCCTGACCGGCGCGTCGTGGCGGAATCGCCAGCCGCCACGATCTGCGACCCCGGGGTCCGAGCACTCGCGGCAATGAGGAGTTGCCGACATCCTCGGCGCGACGGGGGCCACCCGCCGTGAAGATCAGCGCATCGATCGCCTCGGCCGTCGACTGCCACCTGTTCTTCACCATCATGGCGCTCGCCCGGAACGGCACCCGCCCCTCACGGGCGATGTCGGCGTCCTTGACCCGGTCCTCGTCGAAACGCCGTTCATGGTGTGCTCGTCCATCGGTCTCGAAGCCGATGATGCCGTCGACTACCATGTCGATGATCTTGTTCGTCCCCGAGACGGGGATCTGACGCACGACGTGGCGTCCCGCGCGTCGGAGTCTCGTTCCGGCGGCGCTCTCGAGGATGCTCTCCGCGCCTCCTTCACTCCATGCGACGAGGCCGGCAGCGTCCATGCTCTTGCGGGACAACACCTCGGCGGCGTCGTCATCGTCCTGGACGATGCCGGCCTCCCTCGCCCAGTCGACGAGGATCACCGCGTCCTCGAAGGATCGCGCCTCCACGACCGCCCGGGCCAGGGCGTCGCGAGGATCGACCGCCCAGGTCGATCCTCGGCCACTCAGGTCGACAGGGTCCCAGACGACACGGACCCCTCGGCGCCTCCGGAGGCGCGAGGCCGTCACCGGAACCGACACGGTGACGGGCGGTCGGCGCGACGACCACGACCACGCCCCGAGCAGGTGGAGGGCGGAGGCTCCCGTGAGCCGGCCACCGACCGCCACCGCGACGTACCGGGGGTCATGGGGCGACCACGTGGAGTACCACCCCCGCCGGGGCCGGATGACGCTGCGGGATCGCACGGCGACGGTGAGGTGACGGTCGGTCGCGCCGTGGGCGACGAGGTCGCGCTTGTGGAGCAGGCCTCCGGCGGACGAGACCAGTTCGGCGATCGTGGTCATGTCCACGAGCGTGTCGGAATCGCGGTAGCCGTCACCTCCGCGCGACTCGCACCGGGGACGCACGGCGGCGGCGGGCCCCTGGGGACGAGACGACGCCGGACTGGTGTGACCTTATCCGCGGTCGGGACCGGCCTGCCGTCGGCAACTCCGGTCTCCTGCCCAGACCTGATGTCGTGCGAGAGTTCCGGCCGGGCGGCGATGCCCTGGGGCAGGAGTTGCCGACCGTACTGGTGCGATGTCGGCAACTCCTGCATCGGGCGTCGGCGTCGCGACGGAGGCGCGAGGGTTCCGGCTCGGGAAGCCGACAGCCCGGAGTTGCCGACCGGGACAGACCCTTGGCGCTGACAGCAAGCCGAACGGGACAGGACGGGGACGGGGACGGCACAGGGGCGGGACGAGGCGAGGCGCGGCGAGGCGGGGCGGGGGCGGGGGCGGGGCGGCGATCAGGGAGTCGTGACCGCTGGGGGCATGCGCGCGAGGTCCGGACCGATGCCGATGTCGACGAGCACGACGCGTCCGGCTCGCTCAGCCCCCGGGCCCACGACGAGCCCGACCTTGTGGCCACCGAACGTGACGGTGACGTCCGCGGGGAGCACGTGGGGCGGATCGGGGAGGGCCCCGTCGTCCACCCCGATGCCGCTCGGAACGTCGACCGCGATCACTCGTGGTGCGGGTCCGATGGCGTCGCCGTCCGCGGCCGAACCTCCGGCCGGGGACGTCCCTGCGTCCCTCCCCGTCCCCGATGCCGATGCCGATGCCGCAGCCGCTTCCGCACCCACACCCCATGTCGCACCAGCGACCACCGGCAGCACCGCCCGCACCACGCGCAGCGAATCCCCCCGGAGCCCCGCACCGTTCGAGCCCGTCCCGACGAGTCCGTCGAGCAGCACGTCGTACGCGGGCAGAACCCCCGCCACGACCGCAGCGTCGCACCAGGCTTCGACGTCGTCGAGCACGGCCCCTGCCGCGAGCGCCGCGGCCAGGGCGGCCTCGTGTACCCGTGACCCCACCGGCACGACCGTCACCGCGCCGCCCTGTGGCACGAGCTCGCGGGCGAGCGACTCCCCGGCGTAGAGCGCGTCACCGCCGTTGTTGCCGCTTCCGACGAGCAACAGGATGCGGCCCGCACGACCGTCCCGGGAGGACGAGGAGGCGCGCAACACGTCGCGCACGACGTCCGCGAGACCGTCGGCCGCCCGCCTCATCAAGGGTTCGCCCGCCTCCAGGTGTGGGCGCTCCGCCTCACGGATCTGTGCCGCCGTCCAAGCCTCGACCATGCGTCCACCCTCCTCCCCTCGACCGCCGGATGACCGGGCCGCCCACCCCGGTCCGCCACGGCGCCGGGCCCTGCCGTGCCGCACCGTGCCGAGGGAGGACCTGCTCGTACGGCACCGACCGAGTCGGTAACTCCGGGCCTGTGACGCGCAGGCGGCCGAGGGCGCCGCCCACGGGAGGCACGGGCGGCACGAGGGAGGAGTTGCCGACATCGCGCGCCACTCGGCACCTCGGACGACCCGACCGCGAGCAGACCCGAGTCGACCGTCACCTGACGAGAACGGCACGACGAGCGGGACGTGCAGCGGGCACGACGCGCGAGACGCGCGCAGCGAGCGGGACGCGCAGCGGGCACGACGAGCGGGACGCGCGCAGCGAGCAGAACGAGCACAGCGAGCACAGCGAGCACTACGACCACAACCGTCACGAGCTGTGCGGCGCTGCCAGACTGTCGGGATGCGTGCGACCACCCCGAACCCCGTCGACGGCACCGAGATCGCCTACGAGGTCGACGGGGACGGCCCGCCGCTCCTGCTCGTGCACGGCTCGGGCCTCTCGCGCGGCACCTGGCGGGGGCTCGGCTACCTCCGGGACATGCAGCGCGACTTCACGGTGGTCGCGCTCGACATGCGCGGCCACGGCAAGAGCGGCAAGCCCCACGACCCCGAGTCGTACGCGATGGACCTGCACCGTGGTGACGTCGGCGCCGTGCTCGACGCCACGGGCCTCGAGCCCGCGCACTACGTCGGTTACTCGTTCGGCGCCCGCATCGGGCTGTCCGTCGCGGCGCACGAGCCCCGGCGCCTCCGGACGCTGACCATGATCGGTGGCAGCTGGGCCGCGATGAACGGCAACATCGGAGCGACCTTCACGCCCGACTGGCACGACGCCCTGACGACGGGTGGCATGGCCCGCTTCGTCGACCGCTGGGGCGAGACGATCGGCCGTCCGATCGATCCCGAGACCCGTCTGGCCTTCATGCAGGACGATCCGATCGCCCTGGCCGCCTTCTTCACCGCGGCCGAGACCGGTGGCGGCCTGACGGTCCCCCAGCTCGACTCGGTCGAGGTCCCCACCCTCCTGCTGGCCGGCACGCGGGACGTCGACCGCCACCGCGAGTCCCAGGAGGCCGCCCGCCGGATGCCGGCAGCCGTCTTCTACTCGCTCGTCGGCCAGGACCACGCCTCGTCGCTGCTCCCCGTCGACCAGGTGACCGACCTGCTGCGCACCTTCCTCGAGACCGTCGACGCCTGAGGCCCGCCCCGACGGGTCGTCGACCCGGAGGCGCGGCGCCGGAACGCAGAACGCGACCCGGAGGCGCGGTCCCCTAACGCAGGACGCGACCAAGAGGCGCGGTGCCGGAGCGCAGGACGCCACGGGACGACCCCGGCGAGCGCCGGTGCGCGCCGACTGCGAGAATGGACGCACCATGGGCATCAGTCGGCGAGCGTTCTTGACGGGATCGGTCTCGGGGGCCGCGATCCTCGTGCTGTCGGCCTGCACGACGGACTCCCCCGCGCCGACGGCCAGCCCCACCCCGTCCGCGACCACGCCGACCCCCACGCCGACGCCGACCTCGTCGGGCACGGTCGCCCCCGCCGCCTTCCGCCGCAGCTCGTGGGCCGACGATCCCTACTCCCTCGGGGCGACGAGCCACCTCACCCCCGGCACCTCCGACGCCGACCGCCGCTTGCTCGGCACCCCGCTCGACGACCGCCTCTTCTTCGCCGGAGAAGCCGTCGCCTCGACGATGGGCGGCACGGTCTACGGTGCGCGCCAGTCGGGCTTCGACGTCGCGGCGCAGGTCGCCGGGGTCGCCGCGGCCGACGAGCGCATCGCCGTGATCGGCGCCGGGATCGCGGGCGCGACCGCGGCGCGGTCCCTCGTCGACCGTGGCTACGACGTCGTGGTCGTCGAGGCCCGCGGCCGGGTCGGCGGCCGGGTGCACAGCGTGCACGACGACGACTGGCCCTACCCGGTCGAACTCGGCGTCGGCCTGCTCGAGGGCCCCGGGTCGGTGGCCCTCCAGGCTGCACTCGCCCTCGCCCGCGTCCGCACCCGGCCGCTCGACGACACCGTCGAGGTCCGGACGTCCGACGGTGCGGTCGACTCCCTCGGCGACGCCGCCGACCGTCTCGACCGGGCCGCGTCCTGGGCCGCGGGGCGCTCCACCACGACCGACGCCGACTCCGGCACGAGCGTCGCCGACGCCCTCTCCGGCTCGGGGGCCGACGACGTCTCGGCCCTGCCCGGTCCCGACGGGGTCTCGGACGCCGACCGCCTCGCCCTCGTGCTCGACGACCTCCTCCCGGCCCGCTGGGGGGTCGGGGCCGACGACCTCGCCGCCTCGGCCCTCGGCGACGACCCCGCGGGCGACCTGCTGCCCACCGGCGCCTCCGTGGTGACGGGTGGCCTGTCGGGCTTCGTCGCGGGCCTGCTCGACGGCCTCGACGTGCTCCGCGACAGCAACGTCGTCCGCGTGCAGTACGGCGACCAGGGCGTGGGGCTGAGGCTCGCGACCGGCGAGTCGCTCTCGGTCGACCGCGCCGTGTCGACCATCCCCCTGGGCGTGCTGAAGACCGGCGTGCCCGAGTTCTCACCCGACCTGCCGTCCACCCACACGGACGCGATCGAGGCCCTCGGCGTCGGCACGCGCGAGGTGCTCTGGTTGCGCTTCGACGAGGCCTTCTGGTCCACCCAGGCCACGGTCTGGGCCATGCTCGACGACGACGCCCCCTACCGGCTCTTCGTCAACCTCATGCCGGCGACCGGCGCACCCGTGCTCGTCGCGCTGACCGGTGGCGACGCGGCGGCCGAGGTCGCCGGCCTCGACGACGACGCGGCGGTGGCCGCGGCGATGCAGAGCCTGGCGCCCTACCTCGACCTCGTGGCCGCCGGGTCCCCCGCGCCCACCGACGAGCCGACGGCCGACCCGACGTCCTGACCCGCGCCTCCTCGTCCGTCGACCGCAGGAGGCGCGGTGCCCGTCGCCGACGCCGGCCCGCCACCCTGCCGTGCCCGCGCGTGCGGCCGCACGTGGCTCAGCGCGACGAGCCCCACGAGCACCCCGACGATCGTGCCCAGGGCGATGCCGTTGTACAACAGGAACTCGCCCGGCCAGGTGACCTGCGCCGGGTCGAGGAAGAAGTACGGGTACCAGCCGACGTCGGCGCCGCGGACGATCGTGAACACGCCCCACACGAGCGGGAAGACCAGCACCACCGAGAGCACCCGCCACCGAACCCGCGGCCGGTCGGGGCCGAACACCCAGTCCACGAGCACGAACGTCGGGATCACGAAGTGCAGCAGCTGGCTCGACCAGGGCACCTCGATGCGGTAGTCGTGACTCGCCGACTCGGCGACGATGATGCCGAACACGATGCCCGACACGATCACGTAGGTGCTGACCAGGGCGTGGACTCCCGCGAACCAGCCGGGCTCCTGTCGCCCGCGCAACGACACGACGCCCGCGAAGGCGAGCACCACGACGTTCGCCATGTTGCTCTGCTGCGTGAAGTAGCTGAAGTAGTTGATCGAGCTGAACGTGCTGAAACCGAGCACGTAGACGAAGTCGGCGACGAGGGCGACCACGCCGACGGCGGCCGCGAGCAGGCGCAGGACGCCGACGATCCGTCGCACCGTGTCACGCCCTCCGGATCTGGTCGGCTGTGGTCGGGGGAAACGTCGATCGTACTAGGTGCCCGCGCGACGCCCCGACGTGCGGAGGCCGGGCCCGCTCGTCGTGACGACGTGCGGACCCGGCCTCGGTGCCTCGGCGTCGCGACCCGGCGCGACGTCGTGCCGATCAGGCGATCAGCTGGGGATGTAGTTGAACTCGTCCGGGTTCGGACCGGTGCGCTCGTCCTTGTTCAGGGCGGTGATGGCGGCCACGTCGGCGTCGGTCAGCTCGAAGTCGAAGAGATCGAAGTTCTCTTCCACGCGAGAGCGCGTGACCGACTTCGGGAAGACGATGTCGCCACGCTGGATGTGCCAGCGAAGCGTCACCTGTGCGGTCGTCTTGCCGACGCGCTCGGCGATCTCGGTGATGGTCTCGTCCTTGAGGACGCCGCCCTGGGCGATGGGCGACCAGGCCTCGGTGTGGATGCCCTTCGAGACGCCGAACTCGCGCAGCGCGTCCTGGGTCAGGTAGGGGTGCACCTCGATCTGGTTGACGACCGGGACGACCGAGCCCTCGTCGAGGACGCGCTCGAGGTGGGGCTGCTGGAAGTTCGAGACGCCGATGGACTTCGCGCGGCCACTGGCGTGGATCTCTTCGAGGGCCTTCCAGGTCTCGACGTAGTCGACGTCGATGCCGGGCAGCGGCCAGTGGATGAGGAACAGGTCGACGTAGTCCTGCTTCAGCGCGTCGAGCGTGCCGTCGAACGCCTTCAGCGCGTCGTCACGCTTGTGGAAGCCGTTGTTGAGCTTCGAGGTGACGAAGATCTCGCTGCGGTCGATGCCGCTCTCGGCGATCGCCTCGCCGACGCCCGCCTCGTTGCCGTACATCTCGGCGGTGTCGATGTGGCGGTAACCGACCTCGAACGCGGTGAGGGTGGCGTCCTTGGTCTCGGCCGGGTCGACCTGGTAGACGCCGAACCCGAGCTGAGGGATCTGGATTCCGTTGTTCAGGGTGATGGTGGGGATCGTGGTCATGTGTAGAGCCAACCACTCACCCCCGTCGAACCTTCCGAGGAAACCCTGGTGGACGTACCCCGGGCGTGTTACTGTGGTGAGTCGCTTGGGTCCTTCTTCTCAGAAGTGCCCCGTGCGGTGACGACCGAGTCCACACCGGTGCACCGCCCGAACAGCCTCGCGAGACGACCTCGCCGGATGCGCACGATGACCACCGATCATCGTTGCCCTACTTCTCCGGCCGCCGTCACCGCAGGCCCGACCACCGCCGTCAGGCGGACCACGAGCGCCCATCCGGCATCTCGTGCCACGGATTCTGTCGCAACACAGAGCACACATCGAAATCGAGCATCATGAACGACATCATCAGCATCACCGGCACGGTCACGACCGCGCCCACCCTCACCACCGCCCGCCTCGTCGAGTTCGTCGTCGTCGACGACCGCGGCACCCAGTTCGCCGTCCGCGCCTGGCGCGACGACGTCACCGCCGCCGTGCGCGTCGGTGCGTCGGTCGTCGTCGACGGAGCGGCCGGCTGGGTCATCCCCGGTCGCAGCTGGCGCCACGAGCCCAGCCGCACCATCGTGCAGGCCTCGTCGGTCGAGACCCGCGAGCTCGCCCTGGCCGCCTAGGCCCCGGCGGCGCCCGCGGGCGCGACGACCCGAGGAGGCGCGGTGAGGCTGACGGCCGCACCGCGCCTCCTGCGGTTCCCGGCCCCACGACGACGGGCCCGGCCACCGAGGAGGTGACCGGGCCCGACGTCGTGTGCGGAACCCGCGAGGTCAGAGCCCCCGGGCGCGGACCAGGATCGGACGGTGGTCGCTGATGCCGGCCGGCAGGGTGACGACGTCCTCGATCTTGAGGTCGTAGCTCGTCGCGAAGTCGAAGTGGCCCTTGACGTACTTGTAGCCGAGGTAGGTCGGGGTCGAACTGCGGGTCAGCACGAAGCCGTCCCGCTCGATGTGCTTGCGGAGACCGCCGTGGAACCACGGGTAGTTGAAGTCGCCCACCATGAGCATCGGCACGCCGGGCGCCAGCGCTCGCATGAGGCGGTGCGCCGACTCGACCTGCTTCTTCCGCAGGGCGTTCGTGGCGGTGAGCGGGGCGGCGTGGAACGAGCCGATCAGCACGTCACGTCCGCTCTGCCGGTCGGCCAGGTGCATGGCCAGGAGACGCTCGTGCGCCGGCGACATCACCCGGTCGTGCATCGACTTCTTCAGCGCGTAGACGTTCGTCCCCAGCAACTCGAAGCGCGAACGGCGGTAGTAGGCCGCCAGCCCGAGACGGTTGTTGTGCGTCGACGCCGCGAGGGCGAACTCGCCGAACTCGTCGGGGATGTCCTTCGTGTCGGCCTCTTGCAGGCAGAGCACGTCGGCGTCGTTGTCCTCGGCGAGCGACCGGATCTCGCCCTTGGCCGTGTGCTCGCGAAGGTTGTAGCTGACGACGCGCATCGTGTGTCCGTTGTCTTCTGTCACGAGTAGCGAACCTAGTCCACGTCTGTTTCGGGGAGGTGCAGGTTGGACGAAAGGGGGGTGCCGGGTGAGGCGGACGTCGTGTCCGCCGCACCCGGCACCCCCTGACGGTCGGCTACTCGCCGCGGTGGCTGCGGTCGGCGTCACCGGTCAGCGCCGCGCGGGCCGCACGGCGACGGGCCGAGACGACGAGCGCTGCACCGAGCAGGGTCAGCAGTGCGGCCAGCGTGACCGGGCCGGCCAGCTCGGCGCCGGTGAAGGCGAGACCGGTGGTCGCTGCCGCGGCGGCGTGTCGAGGCGTCGAC
>NZ_JACYNS010000086.1:0-10904 GCF_014839405.1 Frigoribacterium sp. CFBP 13605
TCGGGCGCACCGGCGTCGGTCGTGCCGGTGCCCGCAGCCGCAGCCGCAGCCGCAGCCGCAGCACTACCGTCCTGCACCACGTAGGCCCCGCGGCGCACACCCGCACGCACCACGTCGGCGGGCGTCGCCGCGACCGGCAGCGGCTGTCGGGCCAGGACCAGACCAGCCGGACCGTCCTTCTCGAGGATCGCCAGCCAGGCGGCGGCGGTCTCGGCACCGTCGGCCGGACGCACGACCGAGAACCCGGGCATCGCGCGCAGGCTCGCCAGGTGCTCGATCGGCTGGTGGGTCGGCCCGTCGGCGCCGAGGGCGACCGAGTCGTGCGACCAGAGGTAGGTGACCGGCAGCTGCATCAGCGCCGCCAGCCGGATCGCCGGGCGCTGGTAGTCGCTGAACACGAGGAACGTGCCGGCGAAGAACCGCGAGCCCTCGATCAGCGCGATGCCGTTCATGGCCGAGGCCATCGCCCCCTCGCGCACGCCCCAGTGGACGTTGCGACCGGCGCGGCCGGTGCCGGGGGCCTCCTCGGGGAGGTACGACGCGCCTCCTGCGATCGCCGTGCGGTTGGGCTCGGCGAGGTCGGCCGAACCGCCCCACAGCTCGGGCAGCGCCTCGGCGAGCGCCTGGATGACCTTGCCCGACGCGTCGCGGGTGGCGAGCGTGTCGCCGGGAGAGAAGACGGGGAGGCGCGACCCGAGGTCCGCGGGCAGGGTGCGCGACCGCGAGCGGTGCAGCTCGGCGGCGGCCGCGGGGTGGGCAGCCTCCCAGGCGTGGGCGGCGACCTGCCAGGCCTCGCGGGCGGCCCGGCCCCGCTCGAGCACGGACCGGGTGTGGGCGAGCACGGCGTCGTCCACGGTGAAGGGCTCGGAGTCGACGCCGAGCTCGACCCGGGTCGCGGCGACCTCGGCGGCACCGAGCGGGGCGCCGTGCGAGGCCGAGGTGTTGCGGGCGTTCGGGGCGGGCCAGGCGATCTGCGACTTCAGCACGACGAGGTGCGGGCGGTCGCCCCGGCGGTCGGTCGTCGAGAGCACCTCGTCGAGGGCCTCGACGTCGACGTCGCCGTCCGGGGCGAGTCCGACGTGGTCGACGCGCCAGCCCTGCGCGGCGAACCGGGCGCCGACGTTCTCGCTCGAGGTGAGGCTCGTGTCGCCCTCGATCTGGATGTCGTTGTCGTCGTAGACCACCGTCAGGTTGCCGAGGCGGTGACGTCCGGCGAGCGCACCGGCCTCGTACGAGAGGCCCTCCTGCAGGTCGCCGTCGGACGCGAGCACGAAGACGCGGCGGTCGAAGACGGACTCGCCGGGGGCGGCGTCGGGGTCGTTGACGGCACGCTCGTGCAGCATCGCCATCGCCATGCCGACGGCCGTGGCGAGGCCCTGCCCGAGCGGCCCGGTCGTGGTCTCGACGCCGGGGGTGTGGCCGAGCTCGGGGTGGCCGGGGGTGCGCGACCCGAACGACCGGAACGCCTTGAGGTCGTCGAGCGACACGTCGTAGCCGGTGAGGAACAGCTGCGTGTAGAGCAGGACGCTCGCGTGCCCGCAGCTCAGCACGAACCGGTCGCGGCCGGCCCAGTCGGGCGCCTGCGGGTCGTGCCGCAGGTGCTTCTGGAAGAGGAGGTGCGCGACGGGGGCCAGCGCGGCCGCCGTCCCCGGGTGGCCGGACCCGGCACGCTCGACGGCGTCGAGGGCGAGCAGGCGGGCGGTGGTGACGGCGGCGGCGTCGAGGTCGTGGATCACGTGGGGGGCTCCGGTTCGAGGAGGGGCGGGCTGGGTCTCCGACGACCGTAGCGTCGGTCATCAGGACGTCATGATGAATCAAGACGACTGTCGACTTGCACCGGTGGTCGGCGAGACGTACCCTCGTCGAAGTCATCATGACGACTTGACGACCTGACGACTCGACGACCTGACGTCGTCGGGCGGGCACCACCCACTTCAGCAACGGCGCGGAGGCACCACATGAGCACCACGAGCGGCACGAGCAAGTACGTGGCCGTGCGCGAGCACCTGCTGTCCCGCATCCAGAAGCTCGAACCCGGGTCGCAGCTGCCCGCCGAGCCCGTCCTCTGCGACGAGTACGGCGTCAGCCGCATCACGCTGCGGCACGCGGTCGACGGCCTCATCGCGGACGGCCACCTGGTGCGCGAGCACGGCCGGGGCACCTTCGTCACCGAGCCGCAGTACCGCCTGCACTACCGCGAGCGCTTCGCCGACGAGGTCAAGGGCTTCCACGCGCAGCAGACGGGCGAGGGCTTCGCGGTCAGCACCCGCGTGCTCGACCAGAAGGTCGTCCGGGCCGGCGAGACGGTGGCGAGCCACCTCGACATCAACTCGGCCGACGAGGTCGTCGAGCTGACCCGCCTGCGCTTCGTCAACGGCTCGCTGCACCACCTCGTCGTGACCTGGTTGCCGCACGCGCTCTTCCCTGAGACGGCGACCGTCGACTTCACCGACGGCTCGCTCTACGGGCACCTCGACCGCGAGCACGGCGTCACGCTCGCCCGACAGGACCTGCTCGTCTCGCTCGACGGGGCCAGCACCCTCCACGCCGACGAACTCGACGTCCCCCTCGGGACGACCCTGCTGAAGATCGCGTCGACCGTGTTCGACGGCGACGAGCGGGCCGTCGCGTACGGGACCAGCCACTTCACCCCGCAGAACAGCGAGATCTTCTTCGGCCTGCACGGCTGACCGACCGGGCGCGCCTCGCCCGCCGAGCCGCGCCTCCTGAACCCCCTCCCCACCACCGCAACCGACGCCCGTCCCGACGCCGACGTCACCGACCCCCACCAGGAACGACAGTGCTGACCGACCTCCTCACCCCCGAGACCATCCTCTTCGCCGACCGCGTCGACGGCTGGCGCGACGCCGTCGAACGCGTCGCTCAGCCCCTGCTCGACAACGGCGCCATCAGCAGCCACTACGTCGCGGCCATGACCGACTCGATCGCCGCGGGCGGCACCTACATCGACCTGGGCTTCGGCATCGCCCTCGCGCACAGCCGGCCCGAGAACGGCGTCGAGCGCACCGGGCTCTCGAGCCTGCGCGTCGGCGAGACGGTGCTGTTGAACGACGACGCGGCGCACCCGATCGACCTCTTCTTCTGCCTCGCCGCGACCGACCCCCAGAGCCACCTCGACACGATGATGGCCCTCGCCACCCTGCTCTCCGACGAGACGCTCCGCGCCGAGCTGCTCGCCTCCTCCACCCCCGCCGACACCCTGGCGGTCCTCACCAAGATCGGACAGAACGCATGAAATTCCTCGCCGTCTGCAGCTCGGGCCTCGGTTCGAGCTTCATGGTCCACATGAACATCGAGAAGGTCCTCAAAGAGCAGGGCATCACCGGGGTCGACGTCGACCACGCCGACCTCGGCTCGGTCGGCCCGGGTGCCGCCGACGTGATCTTCGTCGGCGCCGACCTGGCCGACTCCGTCGGCGGCCTCGGCGACGTCGTGGTGCTCGACAGCATCATCGACCTGGCCGAGCTGCGCACCAAGGTGCGCGAGACCGCCGTGCGCAAGGGCGTGACCGTGCCCGACGCCGGGGCCAACTGATGGAGGGCGTGCTCTCCGTCCTGTTGGACGTCTTCCGCCAGCCCGCGATCATCGTCGCGCTGATCTCGCTCGTCGGGCTGCTGCTGCAGCGCAAGGCGTTCAGCGACGTGCTCAAGGGCACCGTGCGCACCCTCGTCGGGTTCCTCGTGCTGGCCGCCGGAGCCGGCGTGGTCGTCGCCTCGCTCGACCCGTTCGGCGCCATGTTCCAAGAGGCCTTCAACGTCCAGGGCGTCGTGCCGAACAACGAGGCCATCGTCGGCCAGGTGCTGCTCGACTACGGCTCGGCCGCCGCGCTGATCTTCTTCTTCGGGTTCATCATCAACGTGCTGCTGGCCGCGACGACGCACTTCAAGTACATCTACCTCTCGGGCCACGTCGCCTTCTACATGGCGGCGATGATCGCCGTGATCCTCGGCGTCGCCGGGTTCCCGGTCTGGGGCGTCGTGCTCTGGGGTGCGCTGCTGCAGGGTCTCGTCACGACGCTGTCGCCGGCGATCGTGCAGCCCTTCATGCGCAAGGTCACCGGCTCGAACGACGTCGCCCTCGGCCACACCGGCGGTGCCGGCGTCGCCCTGAGCGGCCTGGTCGCGACGCTGACCCGCGGCAAGGGCACCCGGTCGAAGTCCACGGAAGACATCACGTTCCCGAAGGGGCTCGGGTTCCTGCGCGACACCACGGTGATCGTGGCCCTGTCGATGGCCGTGATCTACGTGATCGTCGCCCTGTTCGCCGGGTCGGCCTTCGTCGAGACCGAGCTGAGCGACGGCCAGAACTACATCGTCTACGTCGTCATGCAGGCCGCGACCTTCTCGGCGGGCGTCTTCGTGATCCTCGCCGGCGTGCGCGTCGTGCTGGCCGAGATCGTGCCCGCGTTCAAGGGCATCAGCGAGCGCCTGGTCAAGAACGCGATCCCCGCACTCGACGTCCCGATCACCTTCACGTTCGCCCCGAACGCCGTGCTGATCGGGTTCCTCGCGAGCTTCGTCGGCGGGATCGTCGGCATGTCGGTGATGATCTTCGCCGGCACCGCCATCGTGATCCCCGGCGTCGTCGCGCACTTCATGACCGGAGCCGCCTCGGGCGTCATCGGCAACGCCGCGGGTGGTCGACGCGGTGCCGTGCTCGGTGCCTTCGCCAACGGTCTCGCGATCACGTTCCTGCCGCTGTTCCTGCTGCCGGTGCTCGGCGACATCGGACTGTCGAACTCGACGTTCTCCGACTCGGACTACGGCGTCGTCGGCATCCTGTTCGGCCAGATCAGCCTGGCCGGCGGTCAGATCGCCGTCATCGTCGCGATCCTCGCCTCGCTCGTGCTGGTCTACGCGTCGAGCCTGTTCGTGCGGGCCCGTGCCCGCCGGGCCGGCGGCATCGACGGCGGTGCCGGCGACGGCTCCGCCGATGCTCCGACGGACGCCGACGGCACGCGCGTCGGCGAGACCGCCTCGGCCCGCTAGGCCGACCGGCCGACCTCCTGCCAGGACGGGCGGGTCCGGTGTGAGCGGGCGTCTCCGGACGCCCGCCTCCGCCGGGCCCGCCCGTTCTGCACGTCCGGGCCGCGCCGCTCGTGTCCGGGCCCTCCGTCGGACGCCTGCACCGCGCCTCCTCGTCCCGACTGCTCGGTCGAGTGGTCCCGGATCGTCCTTCCCGGCGGGGTGGAGGACGATCCGGGACCACTCGACGGGAGCGTCAGGGCGTCAGGGCTCGAGGTGTGCGTAGTCGGGCAGGTCGAGCGCGTCGGCCGGCGGGGTGGAGAAGCGTGCGCCGAGCCGACCCGCGACCCGGGTCGACGCGAGCCGCACCCCGGCGTGGAACACCACGACGCCCGCGCGGGACCTCGGGTTGGCGACCCGCGGCACCCCCGGCGGCAGCTGCTGCGCCTGCTCGACGTAGGGCCGCATCAGCCGCTCGTACCCGGCGAAGGCGTCGCGGTGGTGTCGGTGCGAGGCGAGCTCGCCGGCCAGCACGTACGCCCCGGCCAGCGACAGGCTCGTGCCCATGCCGCTCACCGGCGAGGCGCAGTACGCGGCGTCGCCGAGCAGAACGACCCGGCCCGACGACCAGCGCGGCGCCTGCACCTGCCCGATCGACTCGAAGTAGAGGTCGTCCGCGTGGTCGAAGCCGTCGAGCACGCGGCGGGCCTCCCACCCCGCGTCGTCGAAGATCTCGTGCAGTCGGGCCCGCTGCTCCGCGACGGTGCGGCGCTCGGCCCCGCCCCGCTCTCGGGCGCGGTCGGTGACGAACGACATCGCGGCCCGGATCGTCCCGTGCGCGTCGGGCCGCAGGGTGATCGAGCGCCCCCCGGCGGCGTTGTACCAGCGCCACCAGTCGTCGTCTGCGGCCGTGCGCGGGATCGTCGCGTACGAGGTCTCGAGCCCCAGCGACCGGATCGTCGGCTCGTCGCCGAACACCAGGCGCCGCGTCGACGAGCCGATGCCGTCGGCGGCGACCACGAGGTCGAAGCGTTCGTCGGGAGCGTGCTCGAACGAGACGACGACGCGCCGCGAGCCGGATCCGGGAGGCGCGGTGCCGGCGAGCGCGGAGGCCGCGGTGGTCGTCGGGTCGCCTCCCGTGGTGGCATCGGCGGCGGCGCCGGCGGCCCCCACCCCGCCGCCGCCGTCCTCCCGGATGCCGGTGATGCGGTCGCCGAAGCGGTACGTGGTGCCACGACCCCGGCCGTCGCTCGTGGTGCGCCCGACGAGGAGCCGCGCGAGGTCCCCCCGCAGGATCTCGAGTTCGGCGGTCGCGCCTCCGGAGTCCGAGGTGCCGGCCGGGAACTCGGCGACCGTGCGGCCCGTCGGCCCGACGAACCGGGTGCCGACCTCACCCGTGGTGGCGGCGCGGACGTCGTCCTCGAGGCCCATGCGGCGCACGACCTCGCGGCCCGCACCGCGGACGTCGACGTTCTGCCCGCCGGTCCGCAGCTCGGGGGCCCGTTCGACGATCGTCGTCTCGAAGCCGTAGCGGTCGAGCCAGTAGGCGAGGGCAGGCCCCGCGATGCTGGCACCCGAGACGAGGACGCGGGTGCGCGTGGTGGGGATGGTCACTAATTGCTCCCTGGATTGATTATCAACGATATTGGCAATCTACACGGCTATCGTTGAGTGGTGACCGACATCGATCCCCGCGACCGCCCCGATCGCGACGACCGCACCCGGGCCCGGCGTGACGGTCGCGAGCTGCCCGCCGACGACATCCGTGCCCGCGTGCAGCAGGTGGCCGTCCGGCAGCAGCGCTTCGAGCGGCACCTGGCCGAGCGTCTCGGCGTCGACCGGGCCGGGCTCGACGCCATGGACCACCTGATCACGACCGGCCCGGCGACCCCGAGCGAGCTGGCGCGCCGCGTCGAGGTGTCGACGGCCGCGATGACCCTCGTGTTGAACCGCCTCGAGTCGGCCGGTCATGTGCGGCGCGAGCGACACCCCTCCGACGGCCGCAAGCTGATCGTCACGGCCGAGCAAGCCTCGGCCGACCGGGCCTACGAGCAGGTGCTGCCGATGATCGACGGCATCGAGCACCTCGTCGACGGCATGGACGAGGCCGAGCGGGCGGTCGTGCAGGGCTTCCTCGACCGACTGATCGCCGTGTACGACGACGCGACGCCCTGAGGCCGCCCTGAGCTCGTCGACGAGACGTCACGACGTACCGAGGCGCGCGGCCGTGCGCTCAGTGCCCTGCGCCTCCTGACGCACCGTGATCCGCCAGCCACTCGTGGGCCGCCGCGACGAGTGCGTCCACGCCGTTCGTCAGGGTCGGCTCGACGACCGGCGCATAGAGGGGCGAGTGGTTCGACGGCAGCTGAGCCACGATCCGCGGCACGTCCGCGGCCGACGTCGCCTCGGCGAACGACGCGGGGTCGGCACCCCCGAGCAGCCAGAAGCTGCACGGCGCACCGGCCGCGGTGGCGAGGATGCCGACGTCCTCGCTGCCCGTCACCGGCCCGGGAGCGATGACCTGCTGCTCGCCGAAACGACGCACCAAGGAGGCGCGGGTGCGGTCCGCCGCGGACGGGTCGTTCACGACGGCCGGAAAGCTCTCGTAGTGCTCGACGGTGGGCGGCTGCGGTGCGCCGGCCGCCGCGGCCTCGCCCTCGGCGATTCGCGTGACGGCGGTGAGCGCCCGCTCTCGGACGTGCTCGTCGAACGACCGCATGCTGATCAGGATCTCGGCGGTGTCGGGGATCACGTTGTTCTTGGTGCCCGCGTGGATCGACCCGACCGTGATGACGAGCCGATCAGCGGCAGCGGTCTCGCGCGAGACGATCGTCTGCAATCGCAGCACCGCGGCCGCGGCCATGACGATCGGGTCCACCGTCGTGTCGGGGCGTGATCCGTGGCCGCCCCGGCCGTGGAACGTGATGCGGATGCCGTCCTGCGCGGCGAAGGCGGGGCCGGACTGCAGGGCGACGAGACCGGCCGGGAACGGCGCGACGTGCTGGCCGAGGACGACGTCGGGGGTGGGGACGCGGTCGAGCAGCCCGTCGGCGACGAGCGCGCGGGCGCCGGCACCGAGCTCTTCGGCGGGCTGGAAGAGCACCTCGAGGGTGCCCGACCAGGTGTCGCCGGTCGCCAGTCGGCGTGCGGCACCGACGAGGCAGGTCACGTGCACGTCGTGACCGCAGGCGTGCATCACCGGCACGTCGCGCCCGTCGGGGTCGGTGCCTCGGGCCGTGCTGGCGTAGTCCAGGCCGGTGGCCTCGGCGACGGGCAGTCCGTCCATGTCGGCGCGCAGCAGCACGGTCGGGCCGTCCCCGCGGCGCAACACGCCGACCACACCCGTGCCCCCGACGCCGGTGTGCACCTCGAAGCCGAGGGCGGTGAGCTCGGCCGCAACGATCGCGGCCGTCGCGTCCTCGTGGAACGACAACTCGGGGTGTCGGTGGAGATGCCGGTACAACTCGTCGAGCGGGGCGCCCACGGCGGGCGGCCAGACGTCGTCGGGGAGGGGGCGCGGCTGGTCGGTGCCGGTCGAGGTCATGAGGTGCTCCTCTGGTGGTGCGTGGGTGGTTCGTGGCGACGACGCTACCCACCACCCCCGTCACGCGCCACGTGCCACGTGCCCGCCGCCCTCTCGCCGCCCCTCGTGGCCGCCGACCCGGCCTACGCTCGAGGGGTGATCGAGACGACCGACGGCCTCATCCCGCTCGTCGACCGGTGGGTCGAGGGCTGGGCGCTCTCGCGTGGCGCCGCCCGTCACCGCGACGGTGACGCCTGGCGGGTCGACGTCGCCGCCGCGACCCGCGCCGTCGAACGGATCGTGGGCCGGCCGACCCCGGACGAGCTCACCCGCCTCGTCGACGAGACGACCGCGCCCGACGTCTGGCTGTCGGTGATCGGCCCCCTCGACGACGTCGCCCGCGCGACCCTGGCCCGGCTCGACGCCGTGACGCACGCCGAGCGGATGATGACGAGCCAGGTGTCGGCGCGGCCGCTGCCCGCGGGCGTGATCGTCGACGGCGACGGCGACGGTCGGGTCGTGCACGTCCGGGTCGAGGTCGACGGCGTCGTCGCCGCCCGCGGCCAGGCGGCGGTCGTCGGCGAGGACGTCGTCTTCGACCGCATCGCGACCGAACCCGACTTCCGGAGGCGCGGGCTGGGCAGCCGCGTCATGGCCGGCCTCGAGCACGGGGCCGCCGCCCGGGGAGCGACGACGGGTCTGCTCTTCGCGAGCGTCGACGGTCGCCGCCTCTACGAGAGCCTCGGCTGGCGGGAGGTCGCCGAGCTGGGGACCTGGCGGGGTCGCGGCCTCCCGGGGTGACGACCCGCGCCTCCTCGTCGGTGGCTTCGTGGCCGCGGTACCGCGCGGAGCGGCGACCTGCCACGATGACCTCGTGACCGAGCGCGCACCCGATCCGACGGCCCGACCCGACAAGCCGTCGAGCCGCAGCGCGGCCCGGGTGCGTGAGGTGCTGGCGGCGTTCTCGGTGCTCGGGGTCACGTCGTTCGGCGGCCCGGTCGCGCACCTGGGGTACTTCCGGGCCGAGGCCGTGAGCAGACGACGCTGGCTCGGCGACACCGCGTACGGCGACCTCGTCGCGATCGCGCAGTTCCTGCCCGGCCCGGCGTCGAGCCAGGTCGGGTTCGGGCTCGGCCTGCTCCGGGCGGGGCCCGTCGGAGCGCTCGTCGCCTTCGTGGCCTTCACCCTGCCGTCGGCACTCGTCATGTTCGTCATCGCCACCGGCGTCGGCCTGTTCGAGGGTCCGGTGGGCTCGGCGATCGTCACGGGGCTGGGGATCGGCGCGGTCGCGATCGTCGCCCATGCCGTGATCGGCATGTCCCGCGCGCTGGCACCGGACCCGACGCGGGCGAGCATCGCGGTGGCCGCGGCCGTCCTCGCGCTGGCGCTGGCCGGCCCGGCCGGGCAGCTCTCGGCGATCGCGCTGGGGGTGTTGGCCGGGCTCGCCTTCTGTCGGGGGTCCGACCCGACGATCGGAGCGGCGGTGCCCGCCGTCCATCCCGAGCCCCTCCGGTTCCCCGTCTCGCGGGCCGCGGGCGTCGTCTGCCTCGTGGCCTTCGCCTCCCTGTTGGTCGGCCTTCCCGCCGTCGCCGCTGCGACCGGGTCGGGGACGATCGCGCTCGTCGACGTCTTCTACCGGGCAGGCGCCCTGGTCTTCGGCGGAGGGCACGTCGTCCTGCCGCTGTTGCACGCCGGCCTGGTCGAGCCGGGTTTCGTCGACGACGACACCTTCTTGACGGGTTACGCAGCCGCCCAGGCCGTCCCGGGCCCGCTGTTCACCTTCGCGACCTACCTCGGCACCGTGGCCGGCATCGGGCCGGGAGGCGCGCTCGGGGCCGCGCTCGCGACCGTCGCGATCTTCGCGCCCGGGTTCCTCCTGCTCGTCGGGGTGCTGCCGTTCTGGAACGCCCTGGGGAGCCGGGCACCGGTCCGGGCCCTGATGCGCGGGGCCAACGCGGCGGTCGTGGGCCTGCTGGTCGCCGCCCTCTACGACCCCGTCGTCACGACCGCGATCACCGGGGTGGCGCCGTTCTGCCTGGCGCTCGTCTGCTTCGTGCTGCTGGTGGTGTGGCGGACCCCGCCGTGGGCCGTCGTCGCGCTGGCGGCGGCCGGCGGACTGCTGCTCGGGGCCCTGCCCGCCTGACCCCCCGACCGGGCGGGGCCCGGCGAGGCACCCTCGCGCCGCCCGCACCCCGTGTTCTGCTGGAGGCATGCCGTTCGACCAGAGCCTCGTCCCGTGGATCATCGCCGCCGTTCTGCTCGTCGCCCTGATCGTCGTGGCCGTCGTGCTGCGGGCGCGGGCGAAGCGGGCCCTGGCCGCCGCGAAGGCGGCCGCGGACGAGCAGGCCCGGGCCGCCCGCGAGCAGCACGAGGCCCTCGCCGCGGCCCACGACGAC
>NZ_JACYNS010000087.1:0-10591 GCF_014839405.1 Frigoribacterium sp. CFBP 13605
AGCTCCCCGGCCGGGCGTCGCCGCCTGCGCCGGGCCCTCGCGCTGCCGGCCCTCGCCGCCGCCGCGACGCTCGCCTTGACGGCCTGCGTCCCGCAGCAACCCGCCGGGACGAACCCGCCCGACAAGACCGACGTGACCACCGCGCCGATCGGCGACCGGACCATCGTCGAGGGGGGCGACCTGGTCATGGCGCTGTCCGCCGAGCCGGACGCCCTCGACCCCACCACGTCGTCGTCGCTCTACACGCGCTACGTCATGGAGACCGTGTGCCAGAAGCTGTACGACATCGACGCCGAGGGTGACCTCGTGCCGCTGCTGGCGACCGAGCTGCCGACGCTGTCGGACGGCGGGTTGACGGTCGACATCCCCGTGCGCACCGACGCCGTGTTCGCGGACGGCACCCCGTTGGACGCCCAGGCCGTCGTCACGACGCTGCGTCGTCACCTCGACAAGCCCGACTCGTCGCGGGCCAGCGAGCTCGGCCCGGTGACCGGGGTCGAGGCCCTCGACGACGACACGGTGCGCCTGACCTACGAGCGCCCCTTCGCCCCGCTGACCGCGGCCCTCGCCGACCGCGCGGGGATGATCATGTCCCCGACGGCGCTCGAGGCCGAGGGCGACGACTTCGGCGACGCCCCGGTCTGCGTGGGCCCCTTCAAGTTCGTCGACCGCGTGCCGCAGACCTCGATCTCGGTCGAGCGCGACCCGCTGTACTACGACGCCGAGGACGTGCACCTCGACTCGATCACCTACCGCATCATCACCGACGCGAGCATCCGTGCGGCGAACGTCCGTGCGGGTGACGTGCAGGTCGCCGACTCGATGTCGACGATGGACGTCGACTCCCTCATGGCGGACGACGGCCTCACGGTGCTGCAGGTCGGTTCGTTCGGCTACCAGGGCATCACCGTGAACATCGGCAACCAGGACGGCGTCGGGACCGACCCCGTCCAGATCGACACCCCCTTGGCGAGCGACGTGCGCGTCCGTCAGGCGCTGGCCATGTCGATCGACCGGGACGCGCTGGTCCAGAGCGTCTTCGGCGGGTGGAACGACACCGCCTGCTCGCCGATCCCGCCGACGAGTCCGTTCGCCACCGATGCCAGCGACGCGTGCCCGGGCTACGACCCCGAGGGGGCCAAGCGCCTCCTCGCCGAGGCGGGGGTGACGACGCCCTACGAGATCGAGATCCAGGCCAGCAACAACGCCGACACGCTGCGCCTCGCCCAGGCGTTGCAGGCCCAGGTCGCCGACGGCGGGTTCCGCCTGTCGATCACCCCGGTCGAGTACTCGACCCTGCTCGACGTCCAGTCGCGCGGCGACTTCGACGCGCTGCAGCTCGGCTGGTCGGGCCGCGTCGACCCGAACGGCAACATGGTGAACTTCCTGCGCACCGGTGGCGGCAACAACTACTCGGGCTACAGCAACCCCCGGGTCGACGAGCTGCTGGCCGACGCCGCCGCGTCCATCGACGTCGACGAGCGTGCGGCGCTCTACGGCGAGGCCGTGACGCAGGTGCAGGAGGACGAACCGCTGATCTACCTGTACCGCACCCGCAGCCTGACCGCGCTGACGAACGAGGTCGCCGGGGTGTCCACCTACGCCGACGGCGTCGTACGGCTCAGCAACGCCGCGTTCGTCGAGGGGGAGTGACCTGATGACCCGTTACCTGTTCACCCGGCTGTGGCAGTCGGCCGTCACGCTCGTGATCGCCTCGATCGTCGTGTTCTGGGGCGTGCGCCAGCTGCCCGGCGATCCGGCCCTGGCCCTCGCCGGAGAAGAGGCGACGCCCGAGCGCGTCGCCGCGATCCGGGCCGACCTCGGCCTCGACGACTCGCTGCTGGTGCAGTACGGCCGGTTCGTCGGCAACTTCGTCCGCGGCGACTTCGGTGAGTCCACCCGCACCGGCACCCCGGTCACCGAGTTGATCGGGGCCACCCTGCCGGTGACGCTGTGGCTCGCCCTCTACGCGATCGTGGTCGCCGTCGTCGTGGGCGTCGCCCTCGGCGTCGTCGCCGAGCGCTACCGCGGACGCTGGCCCGAGTGGATGGCCAACGCCGCCGCCCTGGTCGGTCTGTCGGTGCCGAACTTCTGGCTCGGCATCCTCGCGATCCTCTGGCTCGCGGCGGGCCTCGGCCTGTTCCCGGCGTCGGGCTACGTGCCGGTGGCCGAGAACCCGGCGAGCGCGTTCTACCACCTGACCCTGCCGGCGCTGATCCTCGGCACGAGCCTCGCCGCGGTCATCATGCGGCAGACCCGGGCCTCGATGATCGAGACGATGAAGACCGACTACGTGCGCACCGCGCGGGCCAAGGGGCTCGGGCGCGGGCGGGTGCTGATGCGCTACGGCCTGCGCAACTCGATGATCGTGGTCGTCACGATCGTCGGCCTGCAACTCGGCGGTCTGATCTCGGGCGCCGTGGTGACGGAGCGCATCTTCGCGCTGCCGGGCTTCGGCAAGCTCACGCTCGACTCGGTGTTCACCCGTGACTACCCCGTGATCCAGGCCGTCGTGCTGATCATCACGGTCGGCTACATCTTGATCAACCTGGCGGTGGACGTCCTGTACTCCGTCATCAACCCGCGCATCAGGGTAGGAGGCGCATCGTGACCGTCATCGAGACACCCACCGCCGCAGGGGCGGGCCTCGGGTCGGGGCGGGGACGCGTCTGGCGCGGCCTCGTCCGCAACAAGCTCGGCGTCACGGGCGGCGTCATGCTGCTCGTCGTGCTCGTCGCCGGCCTCGCCGCGCCCCTCATCGCCCCGTACGACCCGACCCGGGTGAACTTCGAGCTGCCGTTCCAAGTGCCCGGCACGGTCGGCTACGTGCTCGGCACGGACGACCTCGGCCGCGACATCCTCTCGCGCACCGTCTACGGCATCCGCGTCTCGCTGCAGGTCGGCGTGCTGTCGGTGCTGCTGGCCGTCGTGGTCGGCACGCCGCTCGGGTTGCTGGCCGGCTACTGGCGGTGGCTCGACGGCGTGATCTCGCGCCTCACGGACGTCATGCTGGCGTTCCCGTTCCTCATCATCGCCGTCGCGCTCGCCGCGATCAGCGGTCCGAGCCTGACGAACGCGGTGGTCGCCCTCGGCATCGCGCAGGTGCCGACGATGATCCGCGTGGTGCGCGGCGAGACGCTCCGGATCAAGTCGACCGACTTCGTCCTCGCCGCGACGACCATGGACGCCTCGGGGCTGCGGGTGATCTTCCAGCACGTCCTGCCGAACTGCGTCTCGGCGATCATCGTCCAGGCGACGGTCATCATGCCGGTCGCCGTGATCGGCGAGGCCCTCCTGTCGTTCCTCGGGCTGGGCATCCAGCCGCCGACGGCGAGTCTCGGCATCATGCTCAGCGACGCGCAGCAGTACCTGGCCAAGGCGCCCTTCGCGGCCGTCGTGCCGGGTCTCGCGATCGCCGTGATCTGCCTCGGCTTCAACCTGTTCGGCGACGCCCTGCGCGACGCCCTCGACCCCACCGCCAGCGACCGGAAGTGACCCCCTCGTGACCTACACCACCCCTGACGAGTTCGTCACCCGCCCCGACCTGCGCGGCACCTTCGGCATGACGTCGTCGACGCACTGGCTGGCGACGGCCTCGGCCCAGTCGGTCCTCGAGCGCGGCGGCAACGCCTTCGACGCGGCCGTCGCGGGCGCCTTCGTCCTGCACGTCGTCGAGCCGCACCTCAACGGTCCCGGCGGCGACCTCACGGCGATCTACGCCACGGCCGAGGCCCCCGACGCGCCGACCGTGCTCGTCGGCCAGGGCCCCGCCCCGGCCGGGGCCACCCGCGAGCACTACCTGGCCGAGGGCCTCGAGCTCGTCCCCGGGTCGGGAGCCCTCGCGGCCGCCGTCCCCGGCGCCGTCGACGCCTGGCTGAAGCTGCTGGCCGAGCACGGCACCTGGTCCCTGGCCGACGTCCTGGCCTACGCGATCGGCTACGCCCGCGACGGCCACCCGATCGTGGCGCGCGTGGCGTCGACCATCGAGACCGTCGCCGACCTGTTCACCGAGCACTGGCCCACGTCCGCCGCCCAGTGGATGCCGGGTGGCGAGGTACCCCGTGAGGGCGACCTGCTGACGAACCCCGCCTACGCGGCCGTGCTCGACGAGTTGGTCGCGGCGGGCGAGGCCCTCGGCCCCGACGCGTCCCGCGAGGCGAAGATCGAGGAGGCGCGGGTCGAGTGGGGCAGCGGACACGTCGCGCAGGCGATCGACGCGTTCGTCCGCACTCCGCACCGTCACTCGTCGGGCACCGACCACGCGGGCGTGGTCACGGCCGCCGACCTCGCCGCCTTCCGGGCCACGACCGAGCCGGCGACCACGATCGAGTTCCGCGGCCACACCGTCGCCAAGACCGGCGCCTGGGGTCAGGGTCCCGCCCTGCTGCAGGTGCTGGCGCTGCTCGAGCCGCTCGACGACGCCCTGCTGGACCCGTCGACGGCCGACGGCGCCCACACCATCGTCGAGGCGCAGAAGCTCGCGATGGCCGATCGCGAGGCCTGGTACGGCCCCGGGGACGTGCCCCTCGACGTGCTGCTGTCCGCGGACTACGCCGACCGGCGTCGCGCGCTGATCGGCGAGCGGGCGTCGCGCGAGTTGCGACCGGGCGACGTCCCGGGGCGCGAACCGTTCACCCTGCCCACGATGCGCACCGAGTACCTGCCACCCGCGCTCAGCGAGGCACCCGCCGGCGTCGGCGAGCCCACCGTCGCCGCCCCCGGTCGGGCACCGGTTCGCGCCGACGCAGCCGACGCAGCCGACGTACCCGACGCACCCGTCGCACCGACCGAGGACGCCCCGGCGACCGCCACCGCGCCTCCTGCCGACCGTCTGGCCGAGCCGTTCACCGAGCCCACCGGCGAGACGCGCGGCGACACCTGCCACCTCGACGTCGTCGACCGCTGGGGCAACGTCGTGTCGGCGACGCCGTCGGGCGGCTGGTTGCAGTCGTCGCCGACGATCCCCGAGCTCGGCTTCTGCCTCGGCAGCCGGCTGCAGATGTCGTGGCTCGACGAGGGCACGGCGTCGACGCTCGCACCCGGCACCCGCCCGCGCACCACGCTGACGCCCACGCTCGTGCTGAAGGACGGCGAGCCCGTCGTCGCGCTCGGTTCGCCCGGCGGCGACCAGCAGGACCAGTGGCAGCTGCTCTACCTGCTGCGCACGATCGTCGGCGGCTACACCCCGCAGCAGGCGATCGACGCCCCGGCCCTGCACACCACGTCGTTCCCGGGCAGCTTCTGGCCGCGCACCTGGGAGCCCGGTGGCGTCGTGGTCGAGGACCGCCTGGGCGACGACGTCATCGACGCGCTGGTCGCCCGCGGCCACGTCGTCACCCGCGCCGGCGGTTGGTCCCTGGGCCGGCTGTCCAGCGTGTCGCGAGACCCCGAGACCGGTGTGCTCTCCGCCGCCGCCAACCCCCGAGGAGCCCAGGCCTATGCCGCAGGACGCTGAGAACCCGACCTCCCCCCTGCTGAGCGTGCGCGACCTCCGCGTCTCGTTCGGCGACACCCCCGCCGTCCACGGCGTCGACCTCGACGTCCTGCCGGGCGAGCGGGTGGCGATCGTCGGCCAGTCCGGCTCGGGCAAGTCGACGGTGGTCGCCGCCATCCTGCGCCTGCTGCCCGGGGCCGGTCACATCACGGGTGGCACGATCGAGCTGGCGGGGCCCGACGGCGGCACCCTCGACCTCGCGCAGGCGACCGAGGCCCCCATGCGTCAGGTGCGCGGCGCCCGGATCGGCCTCGTGCCGCAGGACCCGTCGACCAACCTCAACCCGTCGATGAAGGTCGGCGCGCAGATCGCCGACGCGCTGCGCACCCACGGCCTCCGCGGCCACGACGAGGTCCAGCGCCGCGTCGTCGCGCTGATGAGCGAGGCGGGCATCCCCGAGGCCGAGCGCCGGGCGGGGCAGTTCCCCCACGAGTTCTCGGGCGGCATGCGCCAGCGCGTGCTCATCGCGATCGCCCTGGCACGGGAGCCGCAGCTGCTCATCGCCGACGAGCCGACCAGCGCGCTCGACGTGACGGTGCAGCGGCAGATCCTGAACCACCTGCAGACGCTGGTCGAGAGCCGTGGCACCTCCCTGCTCTTCATCACCCACGACCTGGGGCTCGCCGCCGACCGCACCGACCGCATCGTCGTGATGCTCGAGGGACGCGTCGTCGAGCAGGGCACGCCCGAGCAGATCCTGCGTCGCCCGCAGCACGAGTACACGAAGCGCCTCGTCGCGGCGGCGCCGACGCTGGCCTCGGCCACCGCCCTCCGTCGCGGCGAGACCGTCCTCGACGAGGCGACGGACGCGAAGGAGGCGCGGGTCGACCCGATCCTGACCGTCACCGACCTGGTCAAGGAGTTCCGCCTCCGTGGTCGCCGTGGCGAGCAGGTGCGGGCCGTCGACCACGTCTCGTTCGAGGTGCCGCGCGGCACCACGACGGCGATCGTGGGGGAGTCCGGCTCGGGCAAGACGACCGTGGCCCGCATCGTGCTCGGCCTCGAGTCGGCGACGAGCGGGTCGGCCCTGATCGACGGCGAGAGCATCACGACGAGCCGCGGTGCGTCCCGTCGCGCGCTGCGTCGCCGGGTGCAGCCCGTCTTCCAGGACCCCTACGGTTCGCTCGACCCGACCTCCAGCGTCGAGCGGCTGATCGACGAGCCGTTGCGCATCTTCGGCGTCGGCGACCGTGCCTCGCGTCGGCACCGGGTCGCCGAGCTGCTCGACCAGGTCGCCCTGCCGCGGTCGGTCGCGCAGAGCCGTCCGAACGAGTTGTCCGGCGGGCAGCGTCAGCGCGTGGCCATCGCCCGGGCGCTGGCGCTCGAGCCCGAGCTGCTCATCTGCGACGAGGCCGTCTCGGCGCTCGACGTGCTCGTCCAGGAGCAGATCCTCGAGCTGCTCGGCGACCTGCAGCGTCGGCTCGGCCTCAGCTACCTGTTCATCACGCACGACCTGGCGGTCGTGAGGCAGATCGCCCACGACGTGGTGGTGATGCGC
Organism: Frigoribacterium sp. CFBP 13605; assembly: GCF_014839405.1. Lineage (NCBI taxonomy): Bacteria > Bacillati > Actinomycetota > Actinomycetes > Micrococcales > Microbacteriaceae > Frigoribacterium > Frigoribacterium sp. CFBP 13605. Next base: position 6,993 of record NZ_JACYNS010000087.1, read on the forward strand.
AAGGGCGCCGTGGTCGAGCGCGGTAGCGTCGACGACATCTTCTTGTCGCCCCGTGCCGAGTACACGACCGAACTGTTGGGAGCCATCCCCGGTGCCAGCCTCGCCCTCTGAGGGCCCGACGCCCGTCGTCCTCGTCGACGCCCTGCGTCGCGAGATCGTCGAGGGCGCCCTCGTGCCGGGGACGCGCATCACCGAGGCGTCGGTCGCCCGCCGCCACGGCGTCTCGCGCGTCCCGGTGCGTGAGGCGCTGCGGGCGCTCGAGGCCGAGGGGTTCGTCGAGTCGACGCCGCACGTGGGCAGCCGGGTCGCCGCGATCCCGGTCGACGAGGCCGACGACCTCTTCGCCGTCCGCGAGGCCCTCGAGATCTCGACCGCGCGACGCGCCGCCCTGCGGGCCCGCGAGCTGTTCGGCGAGCCGCGGCCGCCCGAGGACTGGTGGCGCACGCGGCGCGTGCTCGGCCAGCTGCTCGACGACGGGGACGCCGCCGTCGAGGCCGGCGACCTCGACCGTCTCGTCGAGCTCAACGACCGGTTCCACGTGGGCGTGGCGCAGCTGAGCGGGAGCGCCACCCTGGCCACCCTGCTGCGCCAGCTGTCGAACAAGATCGAGTGGCTGTACGCCCTCGACACCTTCTCGCGAGGCAAGCGGCTCTGGCCCGACCACCGACGCATCCTCGCGGCGATCGACGCCGGCGACGAGGCCGGGGCCGCCGAGCTGATGGGCTGGCACGTGCGCGAGTCGCGCATCGGGTTCCTCGCCCGCACCGAGCCGGCCGACCGCGTGGCCGACCTGCGGGCCACTCCGCCCGCCCTGCCGCCGACCATCCCGACGCCCACGATCCCGACGCCCACGATCTCGACGCCGGAGGCCCCCACGCCGACCACCTCGACGGCGGCAGCGGCCCCTCCGGCCTGACCCGCGCCTCCTCGGCTCGAGGGCGGGTCGACTGCATCGACTGCACGTTCTCAGGCATCGGTCGGGGGATCTGCTTACTGTTCTCGGTCATGGACGAACCTCCCTCTCACATGCCCTGGCCTCTCCCACGCCTGACCGCCCGCGCGGTCGTCACAGACGGGGAGGGGCGACATGAATGAGTGGGTCATGGTCGGCATCGGCCTCGTGCTCACCGTCGGCACCGGCTTATTCGTCGCGTCCGAGTTCTCGCTGGTCAACCTCGACCGGAACGAGCTGGAGGCGCGGCGCGACCGGGGCGAGAAACGCCTCGGTCCCACGATCAAGGCGTTGCGCATCACCTCGACGCACCTCTCCGGTGCGCAGCTCGGCATCACCCTGACGACGCTGCTCACCGGGTACACCTTCGAGCCCGCCATCAGTTCGATGCTGAGCGGTCCGCTCGACTCGCTCGGCGTGCCCGCCGCGGCCGTCCCGGTCGTCGGCAGCGTCGCGGGCATCGTGCTCGCCACCCTCTTCTCGATGGTCGTCGGCGAGCTCGTGCCGAAGAACTTCGCCCTCGCGCTGCCGCTCGCCACCGCGAAGTTCGTCGTGCCGTTCCAGGCCGCGTTCACCACGGTCTTCAAGCCGCTCATCCTGCTCTTCAACAACACCGCCAACGCGGCCATCCGCGCCATGGGCATCGAGCCCAAAGAAGAGTTGTCGGGCGCCCGCTCGGCCGAAGAGCTGAGTTCGCTCGTGCGCCGGTCGGCCCTCGAGGGCCAACTCGACCAGGACCACGCGACCCTGCTGGGCCGTACCCTGCGCTTCTCGCAGCATGACGCCTCCGAGGTGATGACGCCGCGCGTCCGCATGACGACCATCGCGTCGACCGGCTCGGCCGCCGACGTCGTCGAGGCCGCCCTGACCTCGGGCTTCTCGCGGTTCCCCGTGATCGGCGACGACAGCGACGACATCGTCGGGGTGGTGCACGTGAAGCACGCGTTCGCGGTCCCGCTCGCCGAGCGCGCCTCCGTCGTCGCGACCGCCCTCATGCAGGAGGCGCGCTTCGTGCCCGAGAGCATGGGCACCGACTCGCTGCTCGGCCTGCTGCGCCACGGCGGCCTGCAGATGGCCGTGGTGCGTGACGAGTTCGGCGGCACCGCCGGCCTCGTCACTCTCGAGGACGTCGTCGAAGAGCTCGTCGGCGAGCTCGAGGACGAGCACGACCGAGCCCGCGTGGGCATCGTGCGCCAGGCCGGCACCGTGCTCTTCGACGGTGCCCTCCGGCCCGACGAGCTGGCCGACCGGGCGGGCATCCGCGTGCCCGACGACGGCGACTACGAGACGGTGGCCGGATTCGTCATCGACCGGCTCGACCGCCTGCCCGAGGTGGGCGACGAGGTCGCCCTCGAGAGCGGCAGCGGCAGCCTGCGGGTCGAACGCGTCGCGAACGGACGCCTCGAACGCCTGCGTTTCGTGCCGGCCCCACCCGACGGCGGCCTCGACGCCGCCGCACCCACGACCGAGCACGACCGCGTGGTCGCCTCGCTGACCGAAGGGGTCGACCGATGAACGAGTACCTGCCCGGAATCGTCTGGCTGGTCGTGCTGCTGATCGTCAACGGGTTCTTCGTCGGCGCCGAGTTCGCCGTCATCTCGGCACGCCGATCGCAGATCGAGCCGCGTGCCGAGGCCGGCAGCAAGGCCGCGAAGAAGACCCTGTGGGCGATGGAACACGCGACGCTCATGCTGGCCACCAGCCAGTTGGGCATCACCGTCTGCTCGCTGGTCATCTTGAACGTCTCGGAGCCGGCGATCCACCACCTGCTCGAGATCCCGCTCGGTCTCACCAGCCTCTCGGCCGAGGCGATCGGCGTCGTCGCGTTCGTCGTGGCGCTCGTGCTCGTCACGTTCTTGCACGTGGTCGTCGGCGAGATGATCCCGAAGAACCTGTCGTTCTCGGTGCCCGACCGGGCGGCGCTCATCCTGGCGCCCCCGCTCGTCTTCGTGGCGACGGTGTTCAAGCCGGTGATCTGGTCGCTTAACGCGATCGCCAACGGCGTGCTGAGGCTCTTCCGGGTCGAGCCGAAGGACGAGGCGACGAGCTCGTACACGCTCGACGAGGTCGCCACGATCGTCCAGCAGTCGACCCGCGAGGGCACGCTGACGGACTCGTCGGGCACCCTGTCGGCGGCGTTCGAGTTCACCACCCGCAAGGTGCGCGACGTCGAGGTGCCCCTCGACGAGATGGTGCACCTGGCGCCGGGGTCGACTCCGTCCGACGTGCAGCGCGCCGTGGCGGCCCGGGGGTACTCGCGGTACGTGCTCACCGACGGAGACGGCCAGCCCACGGGTTACCTGCACCTCAAGGACGTCATGGACCTCACCGGCGACGGGGCCTTCGAGGCACCCGTGCCCGAGAAGCGCATCCGCCGCCTGGGCGCCGTGGGCCGCGACACCGACCTCGAGGACGCCCTGGCCTCGATGCGCCGGGTCGGCGCGCACGTCGCCCGATCCGTCTCGCCCGAGGGCGTCACCACCGGCGTGCTGTTCTTGGAGGACATCATCGAAGAACTCGTCGGCGAGGTCGACGACGTCACGGCGGTCTGACGGGTCGAGGGACGGTCGGCCGTGCCCGCCCGGTCGGCCGTGCCCGCCCGGTCGGCCGTGCCCGCTAGGTCGGCCGCGCCCGCCCGCCCGGTCGG
>NZ_JACYNS010000088.1:0-10291 GCF_014839405.1 Frigoribacterium sp. CFBP 13605
ACGAAGGACTGGTCGACGGCGACCTGGGTGTCGACGCCGTTGCTGAGGTCGGCGATCGACGCGGCGGGCGTCGAGGCGGCGCTGGGCTCGGAGGACGTCGAGCTCGACGAGGAGGACGTGTCGGTCGAGGTGCCGGAGTCCATCGAGCACGCGGCGAGGGAGAAGAGCAGGGCGCCCGAGGCGACGAGGCCGAGGGTGGTCTTGGTGATGTTCTTGCGAGTGAAAGCGTTCATGGTGAAGCTCCTTGTCAGTTGGTCCCGGTGGGGATGTACTGGGTTCGCCACCGGGCCCGAAAAGGATTGGAACGCATCATCTTCGTTACCCCGCCGTGACCTCCACCGCCGCGTGCGGCTTCACCCGGCGAGGAACTCGTCGGTGTCGTCGGCGATCCGAGTCGACTGCGTGTGGTGCAGGTAGTGGTCTCCGTCGAGCGCGACGACCTGGCCGCGGTCGACGCTCGCCGCCTGGACCTCGTGCAGCTCGAGCCAGCCGTCGTCGTCCGCGCCGTTCTGCACCACGAAGAGAAGGACCGGCAGGTCCGCCGGGAACGTCCGTCCGCTGACCGACGCGACGTTGCTCGCGGTGTGGTCCATCTCGTCGAGCAGGGTCGGGGCGGTCGAGTTCTTCGTGGTGAGGAAGCGCATCTGTTCTTTCGTGCCCTCGTCGTAGGGCAGTCCGGCGTAGGCGTCGCCGGCGAGTGCGCTCGCCACGCGGAGCAGACCCAGGCCGCGAAGCGTGGCCAGTCCGTCGGTCGGCACGGGGTCGTCCGTGCCGGGCTGGTCGGGGACGCTGCTGTCGATCCCGATGAACGCCGTGAGTTCGTCCCCGAAGAGCCTGCTGTACTCGAGGGCGTAGACGCCCGAGATCGAGTGCCCCATGAGCGCGTAGCGGTCGATGCCCAGTCGGCGAAGCGCCTCGTGCACCTCGCCCGCGATGTTCTCCGCCGTGCGGGGGGAGTCGGTCTGGTCGCTCAGCCCGGTGCCGAACGGCTCCACGGCGACGACGCGATGGGTGTCGTCGAGCTCGGAGATCAGTGGCTGGAAGTCCAGGCCGGGTGCCGCCGTGCCGAGGCCCGGAAGCAGGACGATCGTGTCCGCCCCGGACCCGCTGACGACGACGTTCATCTCCCTCCCGTCGACGGACACGAGCTCGCCGTACGAGGTGATGGCGGCCAGCTCCGACCTCGTGGCGACGACGTCGACGATCGACGTGGTCGCCAGCGTCAGGACGGGCAGGGCCACGAGAGCGCCGACGGTCCGCAGGGTCACCTTGAGGGATGTGCGCACGGGGTCCTCTCTCCGGGCGTCCGGGTCGGGTCCGGACGCTCCTCCGGAAGCACACCAGAGGGTGACGTCCTCGAGAAGTGCCGAGGCGTCACCACATCCCGTGACGGATGTCATCACCGGCCGTTCCCGCCCTCGCGGGTCGTCGCCCTCCGTTATTTTCGTGGGGTGATGAACTCTCGTGGCTCCCGTTCCCCCGACGGTCGCGGACGGACGGGCCTCGACCTCACCGGCCGCGACCTCGCCCGCAACCCCGACGTCGTGGTCCGCGACGTCGAGGTGACCTCGGACGGCTGGCACGTGCTCCGCCGCACCACCTTCGACGTGCGCGGTCGCGACGGGCGGTGGTCGACCCAGCAGCGCGAGACGTACGACCGCGGCAACGGGGCGACGATCCTCCTGTTCGACCCGCGGCGGGGGACGGTGCTCCTGACCCGGCAGTTCCGGTTCCCCGCCTACGTGAACGACCATCCCGACGGGATGCTGGTCGAGACCGCCGCGGGACTCCTCGACGAGGACGATCCCGAGACCGCGATCCGCCGAGAGACGCGCGAAGAACTCGGGGTCGAGGTGGGCGGGTTGATCCACGTGTTCGACGCCTACATGAGCCCGGGGTCGGTGACCGAGCGCGTGCACTTCTACGCCGCCACGTACTCGGTGGCCGACCGCACCGGTGACGGGGGTGGCGTCGAGGTGGAAGGGGAGGACATCGAGGTCCTCGAGCTGCCGTTCCGGGACGCCCTCCAGATGATCGCCGACGGGCGCATCGTGGACGGCAAGACGATCATGCTGCTCCAGTGGGCCGCCCTGAACCCGGGCCGCCTCGACCTCCGGTCCTGAGCGGGCGGCCGCGGGTGGTCCGGATCACGTGTTCGGGAGCCACTCCCGGATCGTGGCCGCGACCAGATCGAGGTGCGACTCGAGCAGGAAGTGTCCACCGTCGACGAGCTCGACGCGAGCGTCGGGGGAGTCGCGGGTGAACGCACCCGCACCGGTGGCATCGAAGATCTCGTCGTTGCGGCCCCAGATCGCGAGGACCGGGACGCGGGAGGCGCGGAGCCAGGAGTGCACGGCGGGGTACAGGGTGCGGTTGGTGGCGTAGTCGCGGAAGAGCGCCAGTTGGACGTCGTCCTGTCCCGGTCGGGCGAGGAGCGCGAGGTCGTGCTCCCAGGCATCGGGGTCGACGGACGTGGGGTCCGGTACACCGTGGGTGTACTGCCACTCGACCGCCTCGCGGCCCAGGGCGGGCCGGAGCGCGTCGCGCGTCTCGGGTGTCCGTTCGGCGGCGTCGGCCCAGATCGGGTCCCAGAAGCTCGGCACGAAGCCTTCTTCGTACGCGTTGCCGTTCTGCGAGACGACGGCGGTCACCGCGTCGGGCTCGGCCAGCGCGAGGCGCCACCCGACGGGGGCGCCGTAGTCCTGCACGTAGATCGCGTACCGCGCGACGCCGATGATCGACAGGAAACGACCGGTCACCCGCGCCAGGGCCTCGAAGGTGTAGTCGAACTCGTCGACCGACGGGGCGGAGGAGCGGCCGAAACCGATGTGGTCGGGGGCGATGACGCGATATCGGTCGGCCAGTGCGGGGATGAGGTGGCGGAACATGTGCGAGCTCGTGGGGTAGCCGTGCAAGAGGACGAGGACGGGCGCGTCGGCGGGCCCGGCGTCGCGGTAGAAGACGTCGAGCCCGTCGACGGAGGCGGTGCGGTGGTGGACGGTGTGCATGTCTAACCCCTTTGGATTGTTTTAGTGGTTATTCCGACGGTAGCATGGTCGAGATGCGCCGGACGGTGCGAGAGAGCGGGGAGACGTGCTGCGTGACGAAGAGCTGCTGCTGGCCGTGCTGAACAGCGCACCGGTGGTCGACGGCATCCCGACGGACGCCCTCGAGGGCGCGGCAGGGCGAGATCTGGCGCGGACCTGGGGTGGTACCGGCTCCTCGGGCGAGGTCGCCCAGCTCCGGCGCGTGCGGGAGGCCCTGCACGCCGTCGTCCGCGGTGGTGACGACGGGGCCGTCGGCGAGCTCGCCGACGTCATGGACCGGGCCGTGCAGATCCCCCGGACGACCCGGGACGGCGTCGTCTGGGAGCTCCGGGTCGCCGATGACGACCGCCTCGCCGCCGAAGCCGTGTCGGCGTGGTCGAGCGTGACCTCGCGGCTCCCCGGGCGCCTCCGGGCCTGCGCGAACGACGAGTGCAACCTCTTCCTGGTGGACCACAGCCGTCCGGGCAGTGCGAAGTGGTGCTCCATGGCGACCTGCGGCAACCGGATGAAGGCGCGGACGCACGCACGCCGCGTGAAGGACTGAGCGCGCCTCCTCGGGGCCGCTCGGCGTAGCGTCGTCCGGGTGGATGCTCCGGCCCTCGGCGCATCCCTCGATCGAGGGAGCGCGTCATGAAGGTCGTCATCACGGGATCACGAGGCAAGGTCGGCCGTGCCGCCGTCCGCCGGTTCGTCGAGGCCGGGCACGACGTCCTCGGCGTCGACCTCGTCCGGCCCGTCTTCGACACGGGCGTCGACGAGCCCGGCCGGTACGTGATGGGCGACCTGACCGACGCGGGGACCGCCTTCTCCGTCGTCGCGGGGGCCGACGTCGTCGTCCACGTCGCGGCCATCCCGCAGCCCACCGCGAACCCGGCCCACGTCGTGTTCCACACCAACCTGATGTCCACGTTCAACCTGGTCGAGGCGGCCGTACGGTTCGGCGTGCCCCGCTTCGTCAACGTGTCGAGCGAGAGCATCGTGGGCAACTTCTTCCCCGAACGGCCCTTCCTGCCCGACTACGTGCCGGTCGACGAGGAGCACCCCCTCCACCCGCAGGACCCCTACGCCCTCTCGAAGGCGTTCGGCGAACAGCTGATGGACGCCGCCGTCCGCCGCTCCGACCTGCGCGCGATCTCGATCCGCCCGAGCACCGTCCACGACGAGAGCAACTACGAGGCCAACCTCGGCCCTCAGGTGCGCGAGGCCGACCCCGACAGTGCGAACTTCGGCAGCTACGTCGACGCCGACGACCTCGCCGACGCCCTCCTGCTCGCCGCAGAGTCCGACCTGCCGGGTCACGAGGTCTTCTACATCGCAGCAGCCGACAACGCCGGCGGCCACGACTTCGCCGCCACGCTCCGTCAGCACCACGGCGACCGGATCGAGTTGCGCGAACTCGCCCGGGCCGACGCGTCGGGCATCTCGACCGCCAAGGCGGCCCGCATGCTCCGCTGGAGGGCGAAGCGCTCCTGGCGAGACCACCTCGACACCGAGGGTCACGCCCTGCCGAAGGCCTGACCGCCGACGAGCGTCAGAGCAGCTCGGCCAGCAGGGCGAAGGTGCGGTCGGTTGCCTCGAGGTGCCTGTCGTGGTGGACGCAGGGCGGACGACGGATCCGCCAGGCATGTCACCATGGGGCGTACGCCGACCCGACCGAGCCGACGCACGCACGAACGCACGAGAAGGGCACGATCATGGCCGATGCCGGGTTCAGCAAAGAAGAGAAGGCCGCCATGAAGGAGCGCGCCGCCGAGCTCCGGGCCGAGGCGAAGCGTCAGAAGCTGGCCGACAAGTCGGCCGCCGAGGCGCAGGACGCCGCGGACGCCATCGCGGCCATGACCGACGTCGAACGACCGATCGCCCAGATGGTGCACGAGGTCGTCGCCGAGCACGCCCCGAACCTCGCCCCCAAGACCTGGTACGGCTTCCCCGCCTACGCCGGGGAGGACGGCAAGGCCGTCGTGTTCTTCCAGCCCGGCGCCAAGTTCGGCACGCGCTACTCGACCCTCGGGTTCCAGGACGGTGCGCAGCTCGACGACGGCACGCTCTGGCCCACCTCGTACGCGGTGACCGGCGCCGACGACGCGACCCGCGCCTCCGTCGCCGCCCTCGTCCGGAAGGCCGCCGGACTCTGACGCGTCAGTACGCGTCGGCCGACAGGGCGATCAGCAGGTAGGCGACCGGCCCGGCGAAGGCGAGGAGCACCGCCAGGGTGACGGCGGTGATCGGCAACCCCATCAGGCGCTGTCGGAGGGCGAGGGAGACCACGCCGACGACGACCGTCACGACCGCGAGGACCCAGCACAGCACCGACGCCACCGTCGCGACGCCGAAGGCGTGGATGCCGTACGCCGCCGCCTCGCCGCGGTAGGAGTGGATCATCGGCTGGAGGACGACGAAGGGGACGACCCCGGTGACGACCACGAGCACCACCGAGGTGATCGGCAGGACGAGGCGGGCGGGGTGGCGTGGCCGAGGGCGGGCCGGGCCCGGCGGCGGAGCCGGAGGCGCGGGCGGTGCGACGGGAGGCCAACTCATGCCGCCACCCTAGGCGGACCGTTCGGTCGACGCCGTCGCGGACGCGTCCCTCGGCCCGGCGCTATGATCGTCCCCACAACACACGGGAGTCCGGTGAGCCGGGCTGAGAGGAAGCGAACCACGCTTCGACCGTTGAACCTGATCTGGGTCATGCCAGCGCAGGGAGGAGAAGAACAGATGTCCACGTCCACGCCCGAAAACCGTTCCACGGCGGCTCGCGACAGGTCGACCGGCTTCACGCCGAAGGCTCGCACCACCCCCACCCGGCGCTGGCGCGTCGTCGACATCGTGGTGGCCAGCGTCATCGGCGTGGCCGCCGGCGTCGTCTTCTGGGCCTGGGGCCTGGCCTACACGCCCATCGACAGCGTCCTGAGCTTCTCGGGCGGCTTCGAGGGCATCCTCAACGGCGGCTGGCTCTTCGCCGGCGTCCTGGGCGGCATCGTCATCCGCAAGCCCGGGGCCGCCGTCTACACCGAGGTCGTCGCGGCGGTCGTCTCGATGCTGATCGGGACCCAGTGGGGCTTCTCGGTGCTCATCTGGGGCATCGTCCAGGGCCTGGGCGCCGAGATCGTGCTCGCGGTCTTCCTCTACAAGTCGTGGCGGATCGGCACGGTGCTGCTCGCGGGTGCCGTCGCCGGCCTCGCCGTCGGCCTGATGGACACGAGCTTCGCCTCGGCCGCCGCCTACGCCGCCGGGTCGAAGACGATCTACGTCGTGACCTCGGTCGTCTCGGGCACCGTCATCGCCGGCCTGCTCTCGTGGCTCGCGGCCCGCGGCCTCGCCCGCACGGGCGCGCTCTCGCGGTTCGCCTCGGGACGCTCGGCGGACGCCCGGATCTAGGCGCGCCTCCTCGTGGTCCTTCCCGTGAGCGGAACGAGCGGCGGACGACCGGCGGTGGACGCGGGTGCCCGCGTCACCGCCCGGGGCTGGGGGTGGCGGCACGCCGGTCGTCGCCTGCCCGCCGTCTCGCAGCTCGACCTCGACGTCGCCCCCGGTGAGCGCGTGCTGCTGCTCGGCGCGTCCGGCGCCGGCAAGTCGACGCTGCTCGCCGGCCTCGCCGGGGTGCTGGGCGGAGACGACGAGGGCGACGAGGCCGGCGACCTGCTGGTGGACGGCCGCGCCCCCGCCGAGCAGCGCGGCCGGGTCGGCCTCGTCCTGCAGGACCCCGACTCGCAGGTCGTCCTCGCCCGCGTGGGCGACGACGTCGCGTTCGGCTGCGAGAACCTCGGCGTGCCCCGCGACGAGATCTGGCGCCGCGTCGGGCACGCCCTCGACGCCGTCGGGCTCGACCTGCCGCCGTCCGCGTCCACGTCCGAGCTGAGCGGCGGCCAGAAGCAGAGACTGGCGCTGGCCGGGGCCCTCGCCATGCGTCCTGGCCTGCTGCTCCTCGACGAGCCGACGGCCAACCTCGACCCCGAGGGCGTCGTCGAGGTGCGCGACGCCGTGGCCCGCGTCGTCGCCGACACCCGGGCGACGCTGGTCGTCGTCGAGCACCGCGTGTCGGTCTGGCTGCCCGTCGTCGACCGCGTCGTCGTGCTCGACTCCGGTGGGGGAGTCCTGGCCGACGGTCGCCCCGACGACGTGCTGCGTGCCGAACGCGACCGCCTCGTCGCCGCCGGGGTCTGGGTGCCCGGCGCCGCGCCTCCTGCGCCCGTCCGGTCGCGCACGACCGGTGACCGGTTGGTGACGGCGTCGGGTCTCGACGTGGGGCACAAGGGGCCCAAGGGCCGCGCGGTGGCCACGGGCATCGACCTCACGGTCGTCGAGGGGCGGGCGCTCGCGGTGACCGGCACGAACGGCTCGGGCAAGTCCACGCTCGCCCTCACCGTCGCGGGGCTGCTCGCCCCCGTCGCCGGAGTCCTCGAGGCCACGCCGTCGTTCGCCGACGGCGCCGGTCCGTCTCCGATCCGATGGAAGCCCCGACAGCTGCTCACCCGCGTCGGCACCGTCTTCCAGGACCCGGAGCACCAGTTCCTGACGGCGACCGTCCGTCGTGAGCTGGCGGTGGGGCCGGAGGCGCTGGGCGCGTCCCCGAGGGAGGTCGCGTCGCGCGTCGACCACCTCCTCGACCGCCTGCGTCTCGACCACCTGGCCGGTGCGAACCCGTTCACGCTCTCGGGCGGCGAGAAGCGCCGGCTCTCGGTCGCGACCGTGCTCGCCTCGCGCCCGTCGGTGCTCGTGCTCGACGAACCGACCTTCGGGCAGGACGCCCGCACCTGGCACGAGCTCGTGGTCCTGCTGGCCGACCTGCTCGACGAGGGCCGCGCGGTCGTCGCCGTGACCCACGACGCCGAGTTCGTGGCCGCCCTAGCCGACGACGTGCTCGACCTGAGCGCCCACGCCCGCCGCGCCGACCCCGTCGAGGCGCGTCGATGAGCGTGCTCACCCCGGTCGTGGCGACCGGCGTGGTCGGGCGCGTCAACCCGGTCGCGAAGCTGCTCGCCGCCGTCGTCCTCGCGCTCGCCCTCCTGCTGTCGATCGACTGGGTCTCGGCCGGCACCGCTCTGCTGCTCGAGGGGCTGTTGCTGCCCTTCGCCGGTCTGTCGGCCCGGCAGCTGCTCGCCCGTACGGCGCCGCTCTGGATCGCCGCCCCGACGTCGGTCGTCGCCATCGCCCTCTACGGACGCGACGGCGGGGCGTCGGTGGTCGAGTGGGGGTTCCTCTCGGTGACCGAGGGGTCGCTGGCCCTCGCCGGCGCGATCGGCCTGCGCATCCTCGCCGTCGGGGTGCCGGGCATCGTGCTGTTCGCGACGACCGACCCGACCGACCTGGCCGACGGTCTCGGGCAGGTGTTGCGGCTGCCGGCGCGTTTCGTGCTGGGGGGACTCGCCGGGTTGCGTCTGGTCGGGCTGTTCATGGACGACTGGCGCCAGCTCGCGTTGGCCCGACGTGCCCGGGGCGTCGCGGACTCGGGCGGTCCGATCGGTGCGCTGCGGCGGTTCGGGCAGCAGGCGTTCGCGTTGCTCGTGCTGTCGGTCCGACGCGGCAGCAAGCTCGCCACCGCCATGGAGGCCAAGGGCTTCGGCAGCGACGCCCCGCGCACCTGGGCGCGTCCGTCGTCGTTCGGCCTGCGGGACGTCGTCCTCGTCGCCATCGGCGTCGTCATCGCCGCCACCTCGGTGACCGCGGCCGTCCTGGCCGGCACGTGGGAGTTCGTCCTTGCCTGAGCACGTCGCCGTCGACGAGGCCGTCGACGTCCTGCTCCGCCGAGCCGAGGAGGCGCGGGTCGGCTCGCGTCGCGTGGTCCTGTTGATCGACGGCCGCTCGGGTTCGGGCAAGACCACGCTCGGCCGTGCGGTGGCCGCCGCGTGGCCCGACGACCGGCTGGGCCCTGCACGGCTCGTGCACCTCGACGACGTCTACCCGGGCTGGTACGGGCTCGAGGCGGCCTCCCGGGCGCTCGAGACGTCCATCCTGTCGCCGGTCGCTCCGGGATGGCAGCGGTGGGACTGGGAGCACGACCGCGCGGGGGCGTGGGAGGTGCTCTACCCGGCCGTCTCGCTGATCGTCGAAGGGGCCGGGGCGGTGACCCGCGCCTCCTCGTCGCTCGCCGACGTCCGCGTCTGGCTGGAGCTCGACGCCGACACCCGTCGGCGACGGGCCCTCGACCGCGACGGTGCCGCCTTCGAACCGTGGTGGGACGTCTGGGCCGCTCAGGAGGATCGGCACCTCGCGCGCTCGTCGCCCCGGGAGCTCGCCGACGTGGTCGTCTCGGCCGGGTGGTCGCCGACCTCAGAGCACGCCCCGGGCTCGGAGCAGGTCGCCCAGGACGGGTGACACGGCGAGTGCGAACGCGGTCGTGAGGTGGACGCGATCCTCTTTCACGGGGACGTCGCCGACGAACGCCGGACAGAGGTCGCTGACGCAGGTCAGCACACGCAGGTCGACCAGCACGCCGCCGATCGACTCGAGCACGTCCTGATCGGCGGCCGCGCGGTCGATCCAGGTACGGGACGTCCGGGAGATGCAGTCGACGGGGCTGCCCCCGCGCCGGAAGCACGACGCGATGTCGGCGTCGTCCGGCGGCGGAGTGAGGACGACGACGGACCCCGCGGCCTCGGCCAGGCGCCGGGCGTAGGCGCCGAAGCCCTCGGACCACCGATCGGGCGTGATCGTGCCGCCTCCGTCCTCGGAGAGCGTCTGGTACGAGTTGGTCACGAGGACGACGTCGGGGTGCGTCTCGTCGATCAGGGCGAGGGTCTCGTCGTTGTGCGCCCGGCAGGACTCGAGGATGCCCGTGACGTCGTTCTGGACGCGGATGTCGACGAACGGGCAGGCGAACTTGGCCCGGTTGACGAGGGTGAACCCGCTCTCGGCCGACTCGGCCAGGGGGACGAGCGCGTCGAGGTGGTGCATCGCCGTCGAGTCCCCGACGAGCACGACGGTGGTGCTCGCCGAGGGAGAGGTCCACGAGCAGTCGGCCGGGGTGAGGCCCTGGGCCTCGGCGTCGCCGCAGGCGAGGTGCGGGCTGCCGGTCCGCGTCCCGTCGAGGACCGACTCGATGCTCGGGTCGAGCTCGGGCCACGAGGTCGCCGACAGCGCCCTGCCCACCTCGCCGGACCACTCGTCGACCGACGGGACGTCGAGGCCGTCGAGGCCGTCCGTCCCGCCGGGCTCGCCGGGCCCGCCGGTCGTCCCCCCTGCGGCGCCGTCGGTCGCCGCGGAGGGCAGGACGGGTGGGGCGGCGGCGGGGCGGACGGCGTCCA
>NZ_JACYNS010000089.1:0-10284 GCF_014839405.1 Frigoribacterium sp. CFBP 13605
CGACTGAACGTCGCACCGCCGACGTGGGCGGTGCGACGCTCGGTCGGCGGTGCGTCCCGCCCCGAGAGCGCAGGAGTCCCGCCCCGAGAGCGCAGGAGGCGCGGGCCGGCACCGTGGGACCCGCGGGTGGGTGACGGCCCGGCCCGCTCCCCGGGGCCCGGCGGTATCCTGGTGGGCATGTCGTCACCCGCCTGCCCGTCCCGCGCCCCGCGCCGGGCGCGCACGGCGCAGCAGGCGTTCCCGAAGCGGCTCGTGCTGACGAAGCGCACCTGCGGCACGAACGGCTGGATGAGCCTGTGGGGCAGCAACGCCCACGGCGAGATCGCCGGGTGCCCGCCGCCCGTGGCGTAGCACCGCTCCTCGTCGTCGACGGGTCGAGCGGACGCCCCGCCCTGCCCGCCGACGCTCCCGAAGGACGACGACCATGACCGACCGCACGCCCGCCGACCGCACGCCCGCCGACCCCACTCCGGCCGCCGCTCCCGCCACCGACCCGACCCCCGCCCCTCCTGCCCCCGCCCACGCGCCCCGTGCCGAGGGCCGGGGCGCACGGCTCTCGCGGTTCCTCAGCCGCGACACGACCGGCGGACTGCTGCTGCTCGCGGCGACCGTGCTCGCGCTCGTCCTGGCGAACAGCCCGGCCGGCTCGTTCTACTCGGCCGTGCGCGACGTGTCGTTCGGCCCCGAGGCCCTGCACCTCAACCTCAGCATGGGCAGCTGGGCGGCCGACGGGCTCCTCGCGATCTTCTTCTTCGTGGTCGGCCTCGAGCTGAAGCAGGAGTTCGTCGCCGGCTCGCTGCGCGACCCCCGGGTCGCCGTGCTGCCCATCGCCGCGGCGGTCGGCGGGGTCGCCCTGCCGGCGCTGCTCTTCACGCTGATCAACCTCGGAGCCGGCCCCGACGCGCTCCAGGGGTGGGCGATCCCGGCCGCGACCGACATCGCGTTCGCCGTCGCCGTGATCGCCGTCGTCGGCAAGCGGCTGCCCCCGGCCCTGCGCACCTTCCTGTTGACCCTCGCCGTCGTCGACGACCTGATCGCGATCACGATCATCGCGGTGTTCTACACGGCGGGCATCGCCTTCGTCCCCCTGCTGCTGGCGCTGCTGCCGCTCGCGGCGTTCGCCGTGCTCGTCCGCCGTGGGGTGCGGGCGTGGTGGCTGCTGATCCCGCTGGGCGTCCTCGCCTGGGCCCTCGTGCACGCCTCGGGGGTGCACGCCACGATCGCGGGCGTGCTGCTCGGCCTGCTCGTGCCCGCGGTGGCGACGGCCCGGGCCGGCGTCACGCACGTCGGACCCGACGGCCACGAGGTGCGGCACCCGCTGACCCACCACTTCGCCGAGCGCTGGAGCCCGGTCTCGTCGGGCGTGGCGGTGCCCGTCTTCGCGTTCTTCTCGGCAGGCGTGACGGTCGGCGGGTTCGACGGGCTGGTCGAGTCGCTGAGCGACAGCGTCGCGATCGGCATCGTCGTGGCGCTCGTGCTCGGCAAGTCGATCGGCATCACCGGGGCGTCCCTGCTCGTGACGCGGCTGCCCGGCATCCGGCTCGATCCGAGCCTGCGCTGGGGCGACGTGCTCGGGCTGTCGTTCGTGGCCGGCATCGGGTTCACCGTGTCGCTCCTGGTCGGCGAGCTCGCCTACGGCGCCGGCAGCGAGCAGGACGACGTGGTCAAGGTCGGCGTCCTCGTCGGCTCGCTCCTCTCGGCCCTGGTCGGCGGCGCGATCCTGGCCGTGCGCGGCCGGGCCCGCGGCCGCCTCGACGCCTGACGGTCCGCCGACCCGCGCCTCCTGCGGTCGCGTGCCTCGGTCACGGCAGCGCAGGAGGCGCGGGTCAGCTCGCGGGACGCGTCGCGACGATCGCCTCCGCGGCCGCGACCAGCAGGCCCTTCATCTCGGGCGTGGCACCGCTCGCGTAGCCGACCTGCAGCCACGATCCGTCGCTCAGGAGGTCGACGTAGCACGAGCTGCCCTCCGAGCTGACGCAGACGAAGGTCGCCGCGTCCGCGCCGGCGACCGACACGGGTTCGCTGTCGTCGACCGGCTCGTAGGCCCATTCGCCGCCGGGGACGATGGTGACCCGGAACTCGCCGAAGGAGCCGTCCGCCACGGGCTGGTCACCGGCCTCGAGGGGCAACACCCATCGGCAGTCGACCGACGAGTCCTTCGTGTCGGAGATGCCGTCGCCGACCTCCGTCCATGTGTGCTCCGCCGGGCCGACCAGTTCCGGTGAACCGACGATGGTGGGGACGTCCGCGCCGCTGAGCACGGAGCAGGTGGCGTCGGCCCAGTCGGTGGCGGGCGGCTGCCAGGCGGCTGTCGGCGTCAGCCCGACGAGAGCGGTCGAGAGGGACCGCAGGGCTGACGAGACGTCGGCCCGTGCCGTGTCCTCGCTCCAGGCGTCGGGTGACGGATCGAACGACCAGGACGAGTCGTCGTAGAACGAGAACGAGATCCACCACGGGTCCGCGACGACGGAGGCGCGGCAGGACGAATTCCCTTCCGTGCCGCACGAGATCACGGACGACCGTCCGAGGCCCAGCGAGGAGTCGCCGGCGTCGTGGCGCTCGCTCGTCCACCGTGTTCCGGTCGTCACGTCGTTCGACACCCGGACGACGACGTTCGAGTACGAGCCGGCTTCGGACCTCCAGACGCAGGAGAGCACGCCCTGCTGGGCCAGACCGGCCTCCGTCGTGCGGTCGTAGTTCTTCGGCAGCAGTTCCGGAGCGTAGACGGGGTCAGGGATGAACGCCGTGAGATCGATGCCGTTCGTCAGCGTCGCGCAGTCGATCGGCGCCGACGGCACCGGTGCGACCACCGGCGCCACCGTCGGCGTCGGCCGCGGCGTCGCCGTCGGCCGGACCGTCGGCGTCGGGGTGGGCGTGCTCGTCGGCGTGGACGGTGCCGACGCCTGGAACGGCGAGGGCAGCATGCCGAGTGCCAGCGCTCCCGAGCCGCCGCCGATCGCCAGCAGGGCGGCCAGGCCCAGGCCGAGGCCGAGGTTCCGGTTGCGCTTCCGGCGCGGGGACTCCGTGGTGCGTTCGAGGACGTTCTGCTTCATCGTGACGAGCATGCGGTTCAGCTCGTCTCCGGTGGGGGGCTCAGAGTTCATCGTTCATCACCGCCTTCTTCTTCAGTCGCGATCGGGTGCGCGACACGCGTTGGGTGACGGCGCCGATGCTCAGGCCGACCTGGGCGGCGGCCTCGCCGTAGGGGCGCCCCTCGATGAGGCAGAGCTCGACGATCTGCCGGTCGACCGGGCCGAGGGCGTCGATCTCGTCGCGGACCCAGCGCAGCCGGTCGCGCGCCTCCTCGCCGTGGTCCGGGGCGACGAGGTCGTCGGGCAGTTCGTCGGTGGCGGCGCGGGCCTGCTTGCGGCGCAGGTTGGCGGCGTGGTTGCGGCAGACGACCAGCAACCAGGGCAGCAGCGAGTCCTCGGGCAGGTCGATCTGGTCGACCTTCTTCCAGAGGGTCACGAACGTGTCCTGCACGATCTCCTCGACGTCCATCCGGGTGGCGGCCAGCGCCCACGCGTAGCGGGTCACCGTCGCGGCGTGCCGGTCGAACAAGGCCGACAGTGCCCGTTGGTCACCCCCGACCGTGCGTCTGACGAGCTCGTCGTCGCCTTCCGTGTCGTGATCCACGTCCACCCCCTTCACTAGAGGAGTGTCGCGGAACCGGCGAACCTGACACGGGACCCCCGACGGATCGGCGGGCGGCGCGTCCCGACGGCACGGGACCCGGCCACCCGGGGTCGGTACGGTGTCCGCATGACCCCGACCCGCGCCTCCGTCCTGTTCGTCTGCCAGAAGAACGGGGGCAAGTCGCAGATGGCCGCCGGGCTGATGCGTGAGCTCGCCGGCGACGAGGTCACGGTCGCGTCGGCCGGCACGACGCCCGGCACCGACCTCAACGCGCAGTCGGTCGAGTCGCTCGCCGAGCTCGGCATCGACCTCGGCGACGAGCACCCCAAGGCCCTCACCGAGCAGATGGTGCGCGACGCCGACGTGGTCGTCGTCCTCGGTCGGGAGGCGCGGGTCGACGAGGTCCCCGGCACCCGCTTCGAGACCTGGATCACCGACGAACCGTCCGAGCGGGGCGTCGAGGGCATGGAGCGCATGCGCCTCGTCCGCGACGACATCCGCTCCCGCGTCGCCGACCTGCACGCCCGCCTCTGACGCCGGGACGAACGAACGGAGGCGGTGGTGACCTCTCAACGTCACCACCGCCTCCCGGGCCGCCGCTGCCACGGCCACGGCCCACCCGCTCCGACCTCCACCGTGAACCGGGGGCCGGGGCGGGAGTCGGACCGGCTACCCCTTGACGCCGCCGGCGCTCAGGCCGGACTGCCAGAAGCGCTGGAGGAACAGGAACGCCACGACCAGCGGCAGGATCGACACGAACGACCCGGTCAGCACGGTCGAGAACAGCACCTGGGCGCCGCCGCCGCCGGTGGCCGCCTGCTGCCACTGCGCCAGGCCGACCGTCGCCGGGAACAGCGACGGGTCGTTCAGCATGATCAACGGCAGGAAGTAGTTGTTCCAGGTCGAGACCAGGGCGAACAGCAGCACCGTGACGATGCCCGGTGCGAGCAGCCGGGACGCGATCGTCAGGAAGATCCGCAGTTCGCCGGCCCCGTCGATGCGGGCAGCCTCGAGCAGGCTGTCGTCGACCGCCTCGCTCGCGTAGACGCGCATCAGGTAGACGCCGAACGGGCTGACCAGCGACGGCAGGATGATCGCCCACGGGGTGTCGACGAGGTTCGCCGCGCTGAACAGCAGGTAGGTCGGGATCGCCAGCGCCGTCAGCGGCACCATGACCGCCCCGAGGATCAGCCCGAAGACGAACGACCTGCCCTTGAAGACGTACTTGGCCAGCGAGTAGCCGCACATCGTGGCGAGCACCGCCGCACCGACCGAGCTGACCACGGCGTAGAGCACCGTGTTGCCCATCCACTGCACGAAGATGCCGTCCTGGAACGTGAACAGCTGCGCCAGGTTGTCGCCCAGGGCGAAGGTGCGGCCGAAGGCCAGGCCGAACGTCGAGAAGATGTCGCCGTTGGTCTTGGTCGCCTGGATCGCCAGCCAGACCAGCGGCAGCAGGAAGTACGCCAGCGTGATCCAGAGGATCACGGTGAGGATCGGCGTCTTGCGCTTGGACCGCTCGACGCGACGTCGCGGGCGGCGATTGCCCGCGCCTCCGGAGCCCTCGAGGCGGCGGACGGGACGGTCGACGGACGTGGCCCCGGCGGTGTCGACGGGGGCGGGTGCGATCGTCACGACAGTCGCTCCTTGCGTGAGGTGGCGAGCTGCACCACGTAGCTGATGATCATGATGAGGAACCCGAGCAGGAAGGCGATGGCCGCGGCGTAGTTGACGTCCTGGTTCTTGAACGCGACGTTGTACGCGTAGAGGTTCGGGGTGAAGTCCGACCCGATCGCGTTGGGCGCGATGCTGTAGAGCAGGTTGGGCTCGTTGAAGAGCTGGAACGACCCGATCACCGAGAAGATCACGGTCAGCAGGATCGCCGAGCGGATCGCCGGGATCTTGATGCTCCACGCCACCCGCCAGGGCCCGGCGCCGTCGATCTCGGCGGCCTCGTACATCTCGGTCGGCACGCTGCGCAGGGCGGCGTACAGCACGATCATGTTGTAGCCGATGAACTCCCAGCTGACGATGTTCATCGTGCTGCCGAGCACGTTCTGCGGCGACAGCAGGTCGGGCGGCGTGAGGCCGACTCCGCTGATCACCTGGGCGATCAGGCCGGACTCGCGGCCGTAGAGGTAGCCCCACATCAGCGTCGCGACGACGCCGGGCACGGCGTACGGCACGAAGATCGCGAGGCGGACGAACTTGCTGCCGGCCACCCGGCCGGTGTCGAGGGCGAGGGCGACGAACAGGGCGATCACGAGCATGATCGGCACCTGCACGAAGAGGAACAGCGCGACCCGCCCGAGGCCGGCCCAGAAGCTCGGGTCGTTCAGTGCGCGGCTGTAGTTGGCGAGGCCCGAGAAGACCTGCCCGCCGACGAGCTGCGAGGTGAAGGTGCTCAGGTAGCCCGCGTAGCCGAGCGGCACGAGGAACATCGCCGCGAAGACGAGCAGGAACGGGATCGCCAGGGCCCAGGCCGCGACGAGCTGCGGTCGGTGCAGCGAGCTCGTGCGCCGCGGGGTGGCGGGCTGACGGGACGAGGAGGCGCGGGTCGCGTCTCGAGGAGGGGTGACGGAGGTGGACATGGGGCTCCTTGCCGGGCCGAGGGGGTGCCGCCCGAGGGCGGGCGGCACCCCGTGAGCGCTACTTGACGGTGAAGCCCTGCTGCTTCGCGTAGGCGGTGACGTCGTCCTGCCACGCCGTGAGGGCGGCGGAGAGGTCGGAGTGGTCGGCGATCGCCTTGCCGAGCGTGTCGTTGAAGCTCGAGTAGACGTAGTCCATGAACGGCAGCCACTGGAAGTCGGTGCTGACCGTGTCCGAGACGCCGGCGAAGAGCTCGTTGACCTTCTGGCCGCCGTAGAAGTCCGAGGCGGTGTCGGTGAAGTCGCTGCTCGAGAGGGTGTCGGTCGTCGTCGGGAACAGGAACTGCTCGTTCGCGAAGGCGAGGGTCGACTCGGGGTCGCTGTTCAGGAACTTGCTGAACTCGGCCGCGGCGATCGGGTTCTGCGTGCCCGTGATGACGGCGTCGCTCGATCCGCCCCAGTTGCCCGAGACGTCCTCGCCGGCCTTCCACTGCGGGATCTTCGCGGCGGTCCACTTGCCGCTGGTGTTCGCGGCCGTGCCCTGCAGGAAGACGGGGCCCCAGGCGGCGGTCTGCCAGCTGGCGTACTTGCCCGACGAGAAGCCCTGGTACCAGGCGTCGTTGAAGTCGGCGTCGGTCGAGACGAGGTCCTTGTCGATCAGGTCCTGCCAGAACGTGACGACCTTCTGCGTCTCGGTCGAGTCGAGGTCGATGCCGACGGTCTTGTCGCCGTCGTACGAGAACGGCTTGGCGCCGGCCTGCCAGAACAGCCCGACGATCTGGCCGGGGTCGTTGCCGGGCAGGTTCGAGATGTACGAGTCGGTCTTGTCCTTGATCGTCTGCGCGTCGGTCGCGAAGTCGGCCCAGGTCTCGGGCGCCTCCGTCAGCCCCGCCTGCTCGTAGATGTCCGAGCGGTAGAGGTTGCCGAGCGGGCCCGAGTCCTGCGGCACCGACCAGACGCCGGTGTCGTCCGCGACCTGGTTCCAGACCCACGGGACGTACTTCGACTCGAGGTCCGCGCCTCCGTAGGGGGTCAGGTCGACGAGGCTGCCGGTCTGGCGGAAGGACGGGATGTACTGGTACTCGATCTGGGCGACGTCGGGTGCGCCCTTGCCGGCCTTCAGGGCCGTCCGCAGCTTCGGGTACTGCGCGGTGCCGGTGCCCACGTTGACGACGTCGACCTTGATCTTCGGGTACTTGGCCTCGAACAGGTCGACCTCCTTCTGGACGTCGGGCACCCAGGTCCAGAAGGTGAGGGTCGTGTCGGTGTCCATGGCCTTGTCGATGTCGGCCTGCGAGACGGGCGCGGTGTCGCCACCACCACCCGCGCCTCCGCCGGACGGGGCGCAGCCGGTCAGTACGAACGCCGACACGACGGCGAGTGACACGAGCGCCTTTGCTGTGGTCTTTCTCTTCATGGTGGTTCTTCCTCGAGGGGGTGGGGGAGTGGTGCGGGGGATCGGGTGGTGCAGGGGGACGTGGTGCGGGTCGGTGGGGTGGGGTGGTGCGGGTCGGTGGAGTGACGTGGTGCAGGGGACGTCGTGCGGGTCGGGCGGCCGGGGTCGGGGAGGCCGGGTCGGGCCGCCTACGAGGCGTCGGCGTCGACGAGCTCGTACACGTGGGCCGCGCGCGGGGCGAGGGTCAGGGTGGTGCCGGCGGCGACGACCTCCCGGGTCTCGAGGTCGCGCACCGCGGAGGGCGTGGTGACCGTTCCCTCGTGGGCCGACCAGTTCGACACGAACGCGAGCCCGGGGGCTCCGGCCCGTGAACCGGTGGTGACCGTGACCGTCTCGGTCGCCGCCCACGTGCCCGCCGCCGTGGCGGGCACGAGCCACCGGGCGATCGAGCGCGAGAGCTCGGGGTTGGGCACGGTCGCGACGTAGCTGACGCGGCCGGCTCCGGAGGCGCGGGTCGTCAGCATCGCGTCGGCCCCGATCTCGGTCGGCGCGGCCCGCAGCACGACGGTGGCGTCCTCGACGTGCAGGACGTCGGCCCAGCGGGTGCCGGCGGAGCCCGGCTCGAGGACGAAGGCTGCGTCGGCGGGGGAGGCCGGGGCGGTGACGTCCTCGGTGGCCGCGGCCGCGCCTCCTGCGGTCGTGCCGTCGGTGCGCTCGGCGGTGCCGGCGTCCGCGACGTGGACGGCGAGGGGGTGGTCGAGGTTGGTGTACTCCTCGTACCAGACCCCCGCGGGGCCCGAGAGCCGGGCGGGTGCCGGGTCGCGGCGGGCGCGGGCGAGCTCGTCGCCGTAGGCCGTGCGGATGCCGACCACCAGGTGGCCGCCCGCCTCGGCGTACGCGGTGAGCGCGGTGAGCGTGGCGTCGTCGACGACGTACAGCGCCGGAACGACGAGCACGGGGTGCGTCGCGGCCAGCTCGGCCGGGTCGGCGGCGAGGAACTGCGTCACGTGCTGGATGCGCACCTGCACGCCCGCCTCGGCGAGCCCGCGGTAGTGCGCGTCGAACAGGTGGAGGTACGACTCCGGGTCGGGGGTGCCGTCGGGCAGGGCCAGCGGCGGGTACGTCTCGAACGACCACTTGGTCTCGGTCGACCAGAGCATCAGCACGTCGGCGTCGGGCTCGAGGCCGTCGACCGCGCCGCCGACCGCCTTGAGCGTGGCGCCCAGGGCCGAGACCTCGCGGTGGATGCGACCGGGACGCTGGCTGTGCGGAAGCACGCCGCCCCAGTACGTCTCGACGCCGAAGTGCAGCGTGTGCCAGTGCCAGTACTCGACCATGCGGGCACCGCGGGAGACGAGCGCGAGCGCGGCCTGCTTGATCTGCCCGTCGAACGGCGGGTGGTTCTGCCAGGGGCCGCCGATCGACTGCGCGTTGGTCTCGGTGACGAGGAAGGGCGCCTGCGCCGACGAGAACGCCCGGTCGCCCCACTGCTGCAGGGCCCAGACGCCGGTGTGCCACCAGCCGGCCTCGCGGGGCACCTCGACGCCGAGCGTCAGGCCGTCCTGCATCTTGTAGTACGGGTTCCCGGCGGTGACGTCGAGGCTCTCGACGAGCCGCTCGTCGGCGACCTGCGGGCGCGAGTACGAGATGCAGGTGGTGACGAACTGGTCGTCGCGGGCGTACTCGCGGACGACGTCGGCCTGCCAGGCGATCAGCTCGTCGGCCAGCTCGCCCTGGAATCGCCGCCACTCGAGGTCGTACTGCGGCTGGACGTTGCCGTCGGGACGCCAGAGCTGCGACCACTCGGTCAGCCGGTGCGACCAGTAGACCAGGCCCCACTCCTCGTCGAGGCGCTCGACGGTGCCGTACTTGCGCTGCAGCCAGGCCACGAAGCGGTCGAAGACCTGGTCGTTGCGCGGGCGCTCGTTGCCGGGCTCGTTGTCGACCTGCCAACCGATCACGGCGGGGTGCTGCGCGTAGCGCTCGACGACCTTGCGGACGACGCGCTCGGCGTAGAAGCGGTAGGCGGGGTGGCTCTGGTCCATCTCCTGTCGGGCGCCCCAGCCGGCGCGGACGCCGGTCGTCCGCTCGGCGGCGATCTCGGGGTGGCGCACCTGCAGCCACGGCGGCACCGCGTAGGTCGGCGTGCCGAGCACCACCGCGATGCCGCGGGCGTGGGCGCCGTCGAGCACGGGCTGAAGCCAGTCGAGGTCGAACTCGCCCTCGCGCGGCTCCCACGTCGACCAGACCGACTCGCCCACGCGGATCACCGTGAAGCCCGCCTCGACCATCAGGTCGAGGTCGCGGTCGAGGGTGCCCGCCTGCTGGTACTCGGCGTAGTAGGCGGCTCCGAAGAGCACCCCGGAGTGGCGTGGAGCAGAAGTCATCGTTGACCCGTTCGTGTGTGTCGGCTGCGGTGGCGACCGCCGACGTCGTCCCGCGCGTGCTCGGGACGTCGAACGATGTTCGGTGGATGTTGTCGATAACATCGGCGTCTGCGGAGAACGTAACCCACGTGCCGCCACCTGCGCAAGACCCCGTCGTCGACGGGTCCCCGGTGGAGGAGGCGCGGGTCGGCCCGCACGGCTCGGCCTGCGCCGGTGGGCCTGCGCCGATGGGCCCGCGCCCGGGGGCGTCAGCCGCGCGCGGGTGCGGTCGAGGCGC
>NZ_JACYNS010000090.1:0-10260 GCF_014839405.1 Frigoribacterium sp. CFBP 13605
GCGACGCGCGACGCGCGACGCGCGACGCGCGCAGGCTAGTGCGCGACGACCGGCTCGGCGCCCTCGACGACCGGCGGGCGCCGGACGAAGAACGACCCCACGACGGCGAACACCGAGATGATCGCGCCGACCAGGAACGCGGCGCGCACGCCGGCTCCCGTGGCGGCGGCTCCGGCACCGGACTGGCTGGCCGCCGCGGTGGCGGCCAGGGTCATCACGGTGACGAACACGGCGGTGCCGGCGGCGCCCGCCAGCTGCTGCACCGTGCCGACGATCGCGCTGCCGTGCGAGTACAGGTTCGACGGCAGCGACCCGAGGCCCGAGGTGAACAGCGGCGTGAACATGAAGGCCAGGCCGATGCTGAGGGCGACGTGGGCGGCGAGGACCATCGGGATCGGGGTGGACTCCGACACCGTGGACATGAACCACAGCACCGCGCTGACCAGGGTGGTGCCGGGCACGAGCAGCACGGTCGGGCCGTACTTGTCGAACAGGCGTCCCACGACGGGCGACAGCAGGCCCTGGACGAGGCCGCCGGGCAGCAGCAGCAGCCCGGTGGCGAGCGGGTCGAGGCCGTGCACGTTCTGCAGGTAGATCGGCAGGACGATCAGGGTGCCGAAGAGGGCGATCATGCCGACGCCGAGCACCGACGCCGAGATCGTGAAGGTGCGCGACGAGAACGTGCGCAGGTCGAGCAGGGCGCGGTCGCGACGCTGCAGTGAGCGCTGCCGCAGCACGAACGCGACGAGCGCGACGACGCCGACGGCCAGCGGCACCCAGGCGGGGACGGCGGCCTCGGCCCCTTCGCCGATCGAGCTGAGCCCGAAGACGATGCCACCGAAGGCGAAGGCCGACAGGATCACCGAGGTGACGTCGAGGGGCACCTTCTTCGGCGTGGTGACGTTCTTGACGCGGGCGGCACCGAGCGCGAGCGCCACGAGGGCGATCGGCAGCACGAGGATGAACATGAAGCGCCACTCGAGCACGCTCAGGATGACGCCCGAGATCGTCGGGCCGATGGCCGGTGCGACCGAGATGACGATCGAGATGTTGCCCATCGTGCGGCCGCGCGTGGC
Organism: Frigoribacterium sp. CFBP 13605; assembly: GCF_014839405.1. Lineage (NCBI taxonomy): Bacteria > Bacillati > Actinomycetota > Actinomycetes > Micrococcales > Microbacteriaceae > Frigoribacterium > Frigoribacterium sp. CFBP 13605. The sequence goes on from NZ_JACYNS010000090.1 coordinate 1,077, forward strand.
CGGCGGCACGAGGGTGAGCACGGTGGTCATCAGCAGCGGCATCATGATCGCCGTGCCCGAGGCCTGCACGACGCGGCCGAGCAGCAGCACGCCGAAGCCGGGAGCGATCGCCGAGATGGCCGTCCCGAGGCTGAAGAGGCTCATCGCGGTGATGAACACCGGGCGGGTGTTGAAGCGCTGCAGCAGGAAGCCCGTGATCGGGATGACGACGGCCATGGTGAGCATGAAGCCCGTGGTCAGCCACTGGCCCGCCGTGACGGTGATGTCGAGGTCGCGGGTGAGGCTCGGCAGGGCGACGCCCATGATCGTCTCGTTGAGGATCACGACGAAGGCCGACACGAGCAGCAGCCCGATGACGAGCTTGTTGCGCGCCTCGGTGCCGGCCTGGTCGCCGTCGGCGCCCGTCGTCGCGGTGTCGCCGGTTCGGCTCTCGCCGGCTCGGCTGTCGCCGACGGTCGTCGGGGGAGAGGGGTCGATGCTCAAATGGGGCTCCTCGGAGGTGACGGCGGTGTGCCTGTGCGACCGAACGTACGAGACGGTCCGGTTCTTCCCGATCCGTCCGATCGCGTCGCCGTCACCCCGAGGAGGCGCGGTGCCCGTCGGTCAGACGTCGCGTCGCTTCACGAGCGCGAGCGCCAGACCGAAGAGCACGACGACCCAGCCGACGAGCACCAGCAGGGCGCTCCACGGCTCGAGGACGAGGGCCCCGTCGGGGCTCGGCAGGGCCATGGCCGACTGGCCGGAGACGACGTAGTCGTAGAGCCGGGCGGCGGCGTTCGGCGGGATGATCTCGGCCAGTGTGTAGACCCAGGCGGCGTCGACGAACGCCGTGAAGATCTGCACGATGATCGGCAGCACGAAGACCAGGCCGACCGAGGCCGCGATGGCGCCGGCGCCGTTGCGGATGATCGCCCCGAGCGAGAAGGCGATCATGCCGATGAAGGCGATCGAGGCCGCGGCTCCGACCACGCTGCGCCAGAGGGCACCGTCGCCGAAGTCGACCGTGATGTCGTTCGACGGCAGGATCGCGCTGTTGATCAGCAGGGTCAGGACGAGGGCGACCAGCGACACCACGAAGAGCGTCAGCGCGACGACGACGAGCTTGGCGACGACCGCGGGCAGGCGCTTGGGCACCGTGGCGAATGTCGACCGGATCATGCCCGTGCCGAATTCACCGGTGATGACGAGAGCACCCAGGATCGACGCGACGAGCTGGCCGAACACCACGCCGACCGAGACGGACTGCGCGACGATCTGCTGTTGTTGCTCGGTGCTGGCCTCGCCGGCCTGGAACAGGCCCGCGCTCAGGGCGAAGAGGGCACCGAAGCCGACGATGATGACGACCATGATCGCCAGGCACCACCAGGTCGAGCGCAGCGTGCGCAGTTTGACGACCTCGCTGCGCAGCACGCCGCCGAAGGTGAGCTTCGAGGTCGGGCGCACGGGTCGGTCGCGGTGACGGGTGGGGGTCGTGGCGGTCATCGGGTCGCTCCCTGGGGGGTCTGCGTGTCGGGGGCGACGTGGCTGCCTCGCGCCGCGCCTCCTGCGTGGTATTCGACGGAGTCCTGCGTGAGGGTCATGTACGCGTCCTCGAGTGAGCGGACCAGCGGGGTGAGCTCGTGCAGCACGACGCCGGACGAGGCGGCGAGGTCGCCGACCCGCTCGGCGGTGATGCCGCGCAACTCGACCACGCCGGGTTCGACGGCCGTGACGGCGACGTCCGGCCCCTGCAGCAGCGAGACGAGGTGGTCCGCGTGCGGGCTGCGGACGCGCACGGCGTCACCCGACGCCTGCGAGATGACGTCCGAGATGGGGGAGTCGGCGAGCACCTTGCCGCGCCCGAGCACGATGAGGTGGTCGGCGGTCTGGGCCATCTCGCTCATCAGGTGCGACGAGAGGAACACGGTGCGACCCTCGCTCGCGAGGAAGCGGGCCAGGGTGCGCACCCAGACGACGCCCTCGGGGTCGAGGCCGTTGACGGGCTCGTCGAGGATGACGGTGGCCGGGTCGCCGAGCAGCGCGGCGGCGATGCCGAGGCGCTGGCCCATGCCGAGCGAGAACCCGCCGACGCGCTTCTTCGCGACCGACTCGAGGCCGGTCAGGGCGATCACCTCGTCGACGCGCTTCTTGCCGATGCCGTGCGTGGCGCCCATGGCGAGCAGGTGGTCGTGGGCGCTGCGACCGGTGTGCACGGCCTTGGCGTCGAGCAGGACGCCGACCTCGTGCAGGGGGGCCGCGTGGTCGGCGAACCGCTTGCCGTTGACCGTGACGCTGCCGCTGGTGGGGCGGTCGAGCCCGACGATCATGCGCATGGTGGTGGACTTGCCGGCGCCGTTCGGGCCGAGGAACCCGGTGACGAGACCGGGTCGGACCGTGAAGGTGGCGTCGTCGAGCGCGCGCTTGTCTCCGTAGATCTTGGTGAGGTTCCGGGCTTCGATCATCGCGTGCGTCCTGTCGTCGGCATGCTGAGGGGTGTCCGCATCGCCTCAGGCTAGGGGTGCGGTGCGCTCGGGGGCATCCCCCGCCCGGCCGAGACCGGTGGATGCGCGAGTGGTCCGCTCGGTGGACGCCGCGTCCCGGGGTGGACCCGTTACAGTCGTCCCTCGTGATCGCCGACACCCTGCTCGCCGCCCTGCCCGCGTCCACCGGCGGGGGGTTCGTCCTCTTCAACCCGGACGAGCTGCTGCCCGCCCTGGGGCCCTGGGCCCTCGCCGGCATCTCGCTGATGGTCTTCATCGAGTCGGGCGTGCTGTTCCCGTTCCTGCCCGGCGACTCCCTGCTCTTCACCGCCGGCGTGCTGCACGAGGCGCTGGGGCTGCAGGTCTGGGTGATCGCCCTCTGCGCCTTCGTCGCCGCGGTCCTCGGCGACCAGGTGGGTTACTTCCTCGGCAACCGCTTCGGCCGACGCCTGTTCAAGGACGACGCACGCATCTTGAAGACGGCCTACCTCGAGCGTGCGGAGGCCTTCTTCGCGAAGTACGGCGGCACGAGCCTGATCCTCGGTCGGTTCGTCCCGATCGTCCGCACCTACGTCCCGCTGGCCGCGGGGACCGCGGGCTACCGGTACCGCAGGTTCCTGCTCTTCAACGTGACCGGCGCCTTCCTCTGGGCCGTGGGCATGACGGTGCTCGGCTCGCTGCTCGGCGGCATCCCGTTCATCCGCGACCACATCGACGTGCTGGCGGTCGTGCTCGTCGTGCTGTCGGTCGTGCCCATCGCCCTGCACGCCCTGCTCGCCTGGCGCCGGTCGCGGCGTGAGGCGGCCCTCACCGAGCTGCGGACCGCGGACGTCGGCGACGACGCGGGCACCGGTCCGGGCTCGGCCGGCCGCCCCGAGTGACCGGTACGCCGCTCGGTTCGGTCGAGGACCTCGTCGCCCGAGCCCTGGCGGTCCACGCCCGGACGCAGGAGGCGCGGCGCGGCTCCTCCGCGGGCCTCGCGTCCCCCGGCGGTCCCGCCCCGACGTCCGTCCGCACCCTGATCGGCGTCGCCGGCGAGCCCGGCGGTGGCAAGAGCACGGTCGCCGCGGCCGTCGTCGAGGGACTCGCTCGGGTCGGGGTGAGGGCCGTCGTCGTGCCGATGGACGGGTTCCACCTCGCGGGCGCCACCCTGGCCCGGCTCGGTCGCCTCGACCGCAAGGGCGCGATCGACACCTTCGACGCCGACGGCTACCTCGCCCTGCTCGAGCGGCTGCGGTCCCGGTCGGGGCCGGTGTGGGCACCCGAGTACGTCCGGGGCGTCGAGGAGTCGATCGGCGGCGCGGTCGAGGTCGATCCGTCCGTCGAGGTCGTGGTCAGCGAGGGGAACTACCTGCTGGCCGAGCTCACGCCCTGGCCCGCGGTGCGCTCGACGTTCGACGAGGTGTGGTTCGTCGACACCCCGGCCGAGCTGCGACGGCGCTGGCTCGTCGCCCGTCACGTCCGCTTCGGCATGACGCCCGGAGCCGCCGAGGCCTGGGCCGCGGGTCCCGACGAGGCGAACGCCCGGCTCGTGCGGGCCACCCGCGCCCGGGCCGACGTCGTCGTGGACGCCGGTCGCCTCTGGCCCGACGCCTGACCGACCGCCGGTGTCGGGGGTCCACCGTAGGGTTGACGATCATGCGCCTGTTGTTGATCCGCCACGGTCAGACCCCCGACAACGTCGAGGGCGTCCTCGGCACCGTCGCGCCCGGCGTCGGGCTCACCGACCTCGGTCGACGGCAGGCCGAGGCTCTGCCCGCCGCCCTCGCCGACGAGACGATCGGTGCCCTCGCCGTCAGCACGCTCGTGCGGACGCAGCTCACCGCGGCTCCTCTGGCCGCCGCCCGGGGCCTCGCGCCGACGGTGCTCGACGGGTTGCGCGAGGTGAAGGCGGGCGACCTCGAGGGCCGACACGACATCGAGGCGGTCACGGCCTACGTCGGCTGCGTCTTCTCCTGGGCGTCGGGCGACCTCGACGTCCGGGTGCCCGGTTCCGAGGACGGGCACGAGTTCTACGCGCGGTACGACGCCGCGTTGGCCGACCTGATCGCCGGGGCCGAGGGCGACGGGCACGAGACGGTCGCGGCCGTCAGTCACGGTGCGGCCATCCGGGCCTGGGTCGGCTCGCGGGCGGTCAACGCCGACGACGAGTTCATCCGTCAGCACCTGCTCGAGAACACGGGGGTCGTCACCCTCGAGGGCAGCATCGAGGCCGGCTGGCGCCTGCAGACCTGGCAGGGCCTGCCCGTCGGCGGGGCCGAGCTGCTCGACCTCGAGGCGGCGGACCCCACCGGCGAGTCCTACTGAAGCCCGACCCGGGGCCCGACCCGTCGACCACCTGTCGCGCCTAGGCGCGCACGCGCTCCACGCCGTCGCGCCTAGGCGCGCACGCGCTCCACGCCGTCGCGGCTAGGCGAGCAGGCGCTCCACGGCCGGGCCGCCGAACTTGCCCTCGGGGTCGATGTCGCGCACGAGGTCGGCGAAATCCGTCAGCCTCGGGTAGGCCGCGACGATCGCCGCGTGCGGCAGGGCCGACAGCTTGCCCCAGTGGGGGCGCGGGGTGAACGGGGCCAGCGCCTCCTCGACCCGGGGGATCAAGGCCGCGACCTCGGCGGGGTGCTTCTTCCAGGTGAAGGCGATGCCCAGGCTGTCCTGTGGTGTCGGGCTCAACCAGAGCGGGTCGCCCGCGACGGTGCGGGTCTCGCAGGTGTGCAGGTGCGGGCGTAGCTCGTCGCCGAGGCGTCGTACGGCGCGGAGGGCGGCCGCACCGTCCTCGAGGGCGACGAAGTGTTCGCTCTGCAGTTCGGAACCCACGGACGGGGTGGCGTCGATGCGGAAATGCGGCAACCGGTCGGCCCACGACCCCACGCTGCCGTCCATGGGCGTCGACTTCGTACCGGTGACCTCGGCGTGCTCGTCGACGGGGGCGGGGCGGGCGCCCCACAGGTCACGGGGCATCGACACGTCGGCGAGGCCGTCGGGCACGCGCGACTTGACCAGCACCTCGCGGATGCGGTGGTCGAACTCGTGGAAGAAGCTGACGCTGTACCCGGCTCCCATGACGTCCATCAGGTGGTCGTCGACGCTCGACCAGGGCAGGTCGACGTAGGTGTCCTGTCGCATGCGGAACCCGGGTTGGACGTCGAGGGTCACCCGGACCACCACGCCGAGGGCGCCCAGGGCCACGACGCTGCCGTCGAAGCCCGGCTGTCCACGACGCACGGTCCGGAGCGACCCGTCGGGCCCGACGATCTCGAGGGCCGACACCGCGCTCGACAGGCTCCCGAGGCCGAGTCCCGAGCCGTGGGTGCCGGTCGCGATCGCTCCACCCACCGAGATGTGCGGCAGCGAGCCCATGTTCAGCAGGGCGAGTCCGTGTCGGTCGAGGTGCTGCGCGACGACGGCGTAGTTCGTGCCGGCCCCGACGGTCACGCCGTGGCCGTCGTCCGAGATCACCGGGTCGGCGGGCAACGCCGTGGTCGAGACCAACAGCCCCGGTCCGTCGGCCACGTCGCTGAAGGAGTGGCGCGTGCCCAGGGCCCGGATGCGCGGGGCCCCGGCGACCAGCTCGCTCAGCTCGTCGATCGTGGTCGGCTGCACGACCCGGGTCGCCCCGTAGCTGAAGCTGTCGGCCCAGTTCCGCTCGTCGCGTCGGGGTGGCCGGAGGGTCTCGTGCGTCGTCGTCACCGGTCGAGTCTCGCACGCGTCCCCGGCGGGCCCGGCGCCCGGTGTCGCACGCGTCACCGCCGCGCCCGGCGTCCCCGGCGCCCCGCGGCTCAGGCGGCGATGCCCTCCTCGTCCTCGCGGACGGCCACGCGCTCGTTCGCGAGCCGGGTGCGGCGCACGCTCCAGAGGTGGGTGAGTCCGGCGAGGGCGAGCCCCGCGGCCAGCCAGAGTGCGAGCGTCAGACCGGCCCGGCCCCATGCCTGCCCGGGGAAGTACACGATCGACTGCGTGGCGTGCAGCCAGGCCGAGCCGTTCCAGAAGGCACCCAACGCGCCGAAGAAGGGCGGCACGAGCTGCGACGAGAAGACTCCGCCCGAGCTGGTGAAGTTCAGCATGACGAAGAGCATGGTCAGGGCCGGCGTCGTCCAGTGGCGGAGCAGGGGGTGCAGGCCGATGCCGATCACGACGACGGCGGTCACGTACAACCAGCTGACGAGGGCGACGCCCCAGAGGCCGGTCGTGACGATGCCGTAGACGGGGCCGACCACGACGGTGCCGATCGCCGCGATCACGGCCGCCGTGACGACCCCGGCGAGGAGGCGCGAGCCGAGTCCCAGCCGGGCGCTCGCCGCCGAGATGGCTGCGGCACTCGCGTACGCGCCGACGCTCAGGGCGACGAGCAGGAAGAACAGGCCCTGTCCGGTCGGGTCGCCCTCGCCGCTCGGGACGACGTCGTCGACCTTCAGGGGCAGCCCGAGTCGGTAGGCGACCGGACCGAACACCTTCTGCAGGACGCTCGCGGTCGTGTCCGACGCCGCGGACGAGACGTACAGCGTCGCGTCGGTGGCGCCCACCTCGAACGCACCCGAGATCTCGCGGTCGGTGATGAGCCTGCGCGCCGCGTCGGCGTCGGCGACGGTGCGCACGTCGAGGGCGTCCGGGTCGGCGTCGTTGAGCTGTTGGGCGAAGACCTCGCTCTGGGCCGAGCTGCCCACGACGGCGACGGGCACGTGGTGGGGGGTCGGGTGGCCGAAGGCGCCGAGGTAGGCGAGGGCCATGCCGGTGGCCAGGAAGAGCGGGATGAGCACGTGCAGGCCGAGGGACCGCCAGGCCGCTGCGTCGGGACGCGGGCGTCGCGCGGTCGCGGGCCCGGCGTGCTGGTGACCCCGGTGGAGGCGCGGGTCGGGTCGGTCGTCCCGGTCCCGGAGCGCGTCGGCGCGGAACGGGTCGTGGTCGGGGCGTGCGCCGTCGTCCGGGCGGTGCAGGGTCAGGTCGGTGGTCGTCACGGGGCTCCTCGTGGTCGGGGGCGCCGTTGCCCGTCGGTCTACAGTTGCATTCTGCAACACAAACGACCCCCTCGGTGTTCCCGACCACCCGCCGTTAGGCTGATCCCGTGACGGACCAGCGGGGGCAGCGAGGAATCGACACGGTCTACTCGGAGCTCGAGACCGTGTCCCGACGGGCCGTCGCCCGTGCGCGGCACAAGAGTGCCCCGCTGTCGTTCGTCGAGCACTCGCTCGTCACCTTCATCGCCACCCACCCCGGCTGCCGCGCCACCGACATCGCCGCCGACTTCGGGCTGAACCGCTCGACCGTCTCGCGCCAGCTCGGCGGACTCGTCGAGCTGGGCCTGGTCGAGCCCGGCGCGGGGGCCGCGGTCGAGGGTCGCCGCGGCCAGGCGCTCACGCTGACCGCCCGTGGTCGTGACCTGCTCGCCCGATCGGTCGACGCCAACCGGTCCGCACTGGCCGACCGGCTCGAGGGATGGACGGCCGCCGAGGTCGACGCGCTCGCCGCGGCGCTCCACCGTCTGAACTCGGCCTTCGTCGACTAACCCGCCTGGCGGCTCGGCGCCCGTGCCCGGTGCCGGGTGCCCGATGGCCGGCCCGGCCCGGCCCGGCCCCGGCCCGGCCCGGCCCGGCCCGGAACGGCGATGCCCGTCGTCGTGGGCGACGGCTGTCGCCGACCCGCGCCTCCTCGTCGATCGGGGTACAGATCGTGTGACGGATGTGACTGGAGTCATGTCGTGCATCCCCCTGTGAACCCCTGACTGGGGACATGCCGATGACGAGAAACCCTGAGGTGCGGGTTTACCCTTCCCGGTTCCGCCCGTAGGCTGAGCGGGTTCCCCACCCCCGACGACCGTCGATCCGGCGCGTCCAGCGGGCTCAGGACCGACCACAGATAGGTGCTCCTCCGTGACTTCGCCCGTGTCCCTGCCCCGCCGTCAGGGCGTCGCCGCCGCCGTGGCGACGGTGCTGCTCAGCCTCACGCTCGTCGCGTCGGGCGCGGTGCTCGGGGGCTCGCCCGCACAGGCCGCCTCGTACCCGACGTGGGACGACGTCCAGGCGGCCCGGTCGAGCGAGTCGGCGAAGGCATCCGAGGTCAGCCGCATCCAGGGGCTGCTCGACCAGCTCGCGAGCGACGCCACCACCGCCCAGGCCGAGGCTGAGCGTCTCGGTGCCGAGTTCGAGCAGGCCCAGGCCGATGCCGACGCCGGTGCCGCCAAGCTCGCCGAACTGCAGTCGCAGGCCGACGAGAAGGCTGCGGTGGCCGACGCCAGCGAACAGCGCGCCGGTCAGGTCTCGGCCCAGCTCGCCCGCACCGGTGGCGGTGACGTCTCGTCGCAGCTCGTGGGCGACACCGAGCAGGCCGACGACCTGCTGTACCGCCTCGGCGCGATGAGCAAGCTCACCGAGCAGACCGACGGCATCCGTCAGCAGGCCGTGAACGACCGCAACGTGGCCCAGTCGCTGTCCGACCAGGCCAAGGTCGCCTCGGACGCGCTCGTGAAGTTGCAGGGAGCCGCCCAGGTCTCGATGGACGAGGCCCAGGCCGCGTCCGACGCGGCCGCGGCCGCCGTCGCCGCCCAGCAGGAGAACGAGTCGCGCCTCCAGGGCCAGCTCGCCGTGCTGCAAGACCAGAGCCTGCAGACCGAGGCCGACTACGCCACCGGCGTCGAGGTCGCGCGTCAGGCCGAAGAGGCCCGCAAGGCCGCCGCTGCCGCCGAGGCCGCCCGCCAGGCCGAGGCGCTCCGTCAGCAGCGCGCCGCGGCTGCC